>JAHHKH010000257.1 GCA_018679695.1 Maribacter sp. | reverse complement strand
AAATAGTGCTGATCCGATCTTTGGTATCATTGGTATTTGACCTTAATGCATTAAAGGCCATAACCCGGGAAGCTTCAATAAGTTGGGGATCATTCAATAGGATTAAGGCCTGCAAGGGCGTATTGGTCTGCTGTCTTTTTACGGAACATAGGTCCCTGGAAGAGGCATCAAAGGTCATCATACTTGGAGGGGGTACGGTTCGTTTCCAAAAAGTATAAAGGCTTTTACGATAAAGATCACCGCCTTCACCTTGTATATACGATGCGGTCGTGCCGCCACCGCCACCGGTGGTCTCTTCCCAAATACCTTCCGGTTGATAGGGTTTTACACTGGGTCCGCCTACCTCTCTATTCAGTAAGCCACTTAATTGCAAGGCCTGGTCACGTATGTTCTCTGCGGACAAACGTAATCTGGGTGCACGGGCCAACCATTTATTTTCCGGATCTCTTTCCCTGAGTTCATTGGATGCCACTGTACTTTGCTGGTAGGTAGCCGACATGGCGATGTATTTCAATGTTCGTTTTAAATCCCATTGGTCCTCTTGCAGTTTTAGGGCCAAAAAATCAAGTAGTTCAGGATGGGTGGGTAAAGCACCTTGGTTACCAAAATCAAAGGATGTGCTCACAAGCCCGGTACCGAACATTCGCTGCCAAAGCCTATTTACTGTAACCCTTGCCGTTAGGGGGTTGTTCTTATGGAACAACCATTTTGCCAAGCCCAATCGATTTTTAGGGTAATCCTCAGGAAAGGCCATTATCGATTCGGGTGTACTGGGGTAAACCTGTTCTGTTGGTTGGTCATATGCCCCGCGATCTAAAATAAATGCGGGTCGTGATTCCTCCATCTCTTTCATGACCATAAGCGGTATTTCCTTTTTTTCACTTTTCTGGAAGTTCACAAAATCATAGAGGCCTTGTTTTTCCTTTTCGGAAATGACCATATAGGGTTCCGGCGTCTCTCTTTGATTGGATACCAATCCCTTTTCATTGATATTATTGAAAAAACTGAATAACTGAAAATGCTCTTGTTGGCTTATGGGATCGTACTTGTGGTCATGGCATCGCGCACATTCGAAAGTCAGTCCCAAAAAGGCGGTACCGAAGGTCAAGGTACGGTCCTCAACATATTCTACACGGTACTCTTCGGGAATCACCCCTCCTTCAAAAGTGATTTTATGGTTTCTGTTGAACCCTGTGGCCAATATTTGCTCTTTTGTCGCATTGGGCAAGAGGTCACCGGCCAATTGTACGGTAACAAATTCATCATAGGACATATTTTCATTGAATGCATGGATGACCCAATCGCGCCAAGGCCACATGATGCGCTCAAAATCATCTTGATAGCCATGGGTATCTGCATAACGGGCAATATCCATCCATTCCGCGGCCATATGTTCCGCGTAATCCTGGGTACCTAGATAATGATCGATCATCTTCTCAAATGCATTCGCCGAGGTATCATTTTTAAATTGGTTGATCTGTTCAATTGTCGGTGGTAGACCTGTCAGATCCAAAGACAATCTTCTGAGTAACTTTTCCTTTGGGGCAGGATTGTTGGGTGACAGTCCAATTTCTTCTTGTTTCGCGCGTACAAACCTATCGATCTCATTATTTCCCCAGGAATCGGTATTCGCAGTCGGTACATCCGGTTGTTCTGGAGCAATAAACGCCCAGTGTTCTTTGTACTCCGCTCCTTGCTCGATCCATCGGGTCAATATTTTCTTTTCATATTCAGTGAGTTCCAAATTTGATTCGGGAGGGGGCATTAATATATTGGGATCCTCACTATGGATACGGTTTACGAGTTCACTTTTTTCAATATCGCCAGGCACTATGGCGAAATGGTCCTTTTCTTTACCTAGGGCCGTGAAGGCATCCTCGGCCGTGTTCAAGGACAGACCGCCTTCTATGGCATTTTTGTCAGGACCATGGCATTTGAAACATCGGTCTGAGATAATGGGTTTTACATGAAAGGTAAAATCGATTTTATCAGGAATCCGTGCTGTTTCCATAGTAAGTGAGGCATAATCGGACTTGGAGCTATCCCGCTTACAACTACTACTAGTACAAAGTAGAAAAATCGATACGGCGAGCGGCCAAAATCCTAGGGTACACCGTGAAGTCACAACTCCTTTCTTCTTCATTTTATGCACAATTCCTTTAATGTAAATTCTGGGCAAGAATAAGTTAAGCATAATTGCTTGATCAATTTCCTTCAAATTGGTAACTTAAAAAGCGTGGAACAACAAAATTCGACAAATGACGATTCTAAGAAGCTGAATATAAATAAGAAGGGCCAGTTACGAATGGAACCGAATTTGAAAAAGCAAAAATGTCCTAGGTAATTGAATTATTCAATATTTTCGCCTTTACCTCATTGAGATAGCTTCGGCCAATAGTATAACGGGTATTATCAATTTCCAAACTATTGCCTTCAACTACCTGCACTTTATCAATACAAATCGTAAAAGAGCGGTGTATCCTAATAAATTGGTCCGAAGGTAATTCGTCGGTAAAACTACTTAACGTTTTATGGACAATATATTTCCCGGTGGTGGTTTTGATTCGAATGTAATCTTTTAGACTTTCGACCACTACAATTTCATCCAAATAAATTTTTTGTAGTTTCTTTTTATCGACTTTCACGAAAATACTCGGATGGTCATGCGCTGGGTTTCTGTCTAAGCCTGCATTGCCTTGTTTTAGCTTGATGACACGGTTCACGGCTTTTAAAAACCTTGGAAAGGGTATAGGTTTGATCAGATAATCCAAAACTTCCAATTCATAACTTTCCAAAGCGAATTCTTCATGTGCAGTGGTGATGATAACCATAGGCGCTTCATGTAAGGTCTTTAAAAATTCAAGACCGTCGAGAATAGGCATGTGAATATCCAAAAATATTAGGTCAACTTCATTGCCTTGCAGATACGAGGAGGCATCCACGGCATTTGAAAAGGTATTTATAAGATGTAACTCCTTCACCTGTTCAATATAGCTTTTCAATACATTGATAGCCAAGGGTTCGTCATCTATTATGATTGCTTTTAAGTCCATTATACCTTGAGTTTGAATTTTACATAAAATTTATCATCCTTCTCATAAATGTTGAGGTCATAGTCATTTTTATCATAACCCAGTTCCAGTCTCTTTTTCACATTGGATAGACCAATGCCACCACTACGGGTAGGGATTTTGCTTTTCTTTCTTTTTTCAGGGATGGTATTGGAAACATCAAAATATAAAACATCATTCTCAACCCTGATATCGATATCAATGTGCATTTGCCCAATATTTTGACTGGCCCCATGCTTAAAACAGTTTTCAATAAGAGGGATGAGCAACATCGGGGCAATTTTTTTATTTTCCAAATCCCCCGATAAATGCATATTTATTTCGAGGGAATCATCAAATCGAATACGTTCCAAGTCGATATAATTTTGAATGCATTCGATCTCATTTTTTAAATCCTGCATGGGTTTTTTGGTGGCATACAGCAAATAGCGCATTAACTCAGAAAGTTTTAAAACTACTTCGGGGGCCTTGTCCGATTTTTGCAAAGTCAGGGAATAGATATTGTTTAGCGTATTGAAGAAGAAATGTGGCGAAACCTGTGATCTTAAAAACTTCAATTCGGTAGTGAGCTGCCTTTTTTCGAGATTATGGAACTTGTTGTTTTCCTGAAGCCAGTCTGCGGTTATCTTAATTGCTGTTACAAAGGACACTACATATAACTCCCCGAGCATCGTGGTTACGGCATAATTCAAGGTCAAGGTATTAACGACCTCGGCAGATTCTGGCATAACGTTGGTGCTGACAAGGTAATAGGTCAAATTGAACTTGACGAGGAGCATGATCAGTAGGGAGCCCAAAATTAAAAGGGTGTACGAGATGTACTTTTTATGGTACACGAATTTCGGCATTAGGTAATACACGTTGAAATACGATAAGGCAATATGGATCGGAAAACCAATAAGATTGGTTTTGAGCGAATAAACCAAGTCATCATGTACACTACCCCATCGTAACGTATTGAAAGCGAAGTATATAACCCAAAATACAATATGGTGTTTATAGGAGATTTCATAACTTTTTGATGCACTTGTGTATAAGAAATCATCCAGTCGATCACCTATGGGAAGGGGTTCTTTGGTTGGGTTTAATTCCTTTTTGATGACGTTGGGCATTTGGATCTAGTTGTTGGTCTAAAAATGTTCATTTATTGACAAAAAGTACAAACATTTAATAGGTTCAATAGGACGTCAAGATACTTATTTTTTATATCAAAAACCTAAAATTTAAGATTAGTCGGTACTGTTGTAATTCAGATTTAATAACCAACCCAGAAATGAATATCCGTATTATTTTATCATTTTTTGTTCCAATCCCTATTTCATTTTGCTTGAAGAATGATGACCGCAAAAGAAATAAATAGTGTCAATTATGTTGATTCAAAAATTGCGAAACATATTGTATTGGATATGAGACCCATACATCCTGGATTTGGGGATTAAACAACAAAACAACCAATATGGAATTATCAAAAATCGATATAGGTATAGTAATAGGTTATATTGTAATCACCGTTCTCTTTGGCCTTTGGGTCTCCAAAAGGGCATCTAAGGATATAGATTCTTACTTTTTAGGGGGAAATGAGATTCCTTGGTACTACCTAGGATTATCGAATGCATCTGGTATGTTCGATATTTCAGGAACTATGTGGGCGGTCACGATTATGTTCGTGTATGGCTTAAAAAGTGCTTGGTTACCTTGGTTATGGCCAGTTTGGAACCAAGTTTTTATAATGGTCTTTTTGGCAGCATGGCTGCGGCGTTCAAATGTGATGACCGGTGCACAATGGATAACCTACAGGTTTGGCAAGACCTTTGGATCTAAATTATCACATATAATCGTGACGGTCTTCGCCATTATAAGTACGTTGGGTTTTATTTCCTATTTTTTCGAGGGTATAGGCAAATTTGCCACCATTTTCTTTCCTTGGGATCTTGCTTTTGAAATGGGCCCCTTACTGGTCAATTCCGAGCAGGCCTACGCATTGATTATCATTGGGATTACCACCATTTATACCCTAAAAGGAGGTATGTACAGCGTTGTAGGTACCGAGGTCCTGCAGTTTATCATAATGACTATTTCTTGCTTTGTGATTGGTTATATCGCCTTTAATTCGATAACGGCAGAACAGGTCACGGCAGCCGTGCCGGAGAATTGGAAAAGCTTTTTCTTTGGCTGGGAACTTGACTTGGATTGGTCGGGATATATAGATAGTGTGAACGACAAGATCAATGAAGATGGTTTTTCACTTTTTGGTTTTTTGATCATGATGATGATTTTCAAGGGCATTTTTGCGAGTTTGGCGGGCCCTGTTCCAAGTTATGATATGCAACGGGTTCTTTCGACGAGAAATGAGGTAGAAGCTTCAAAAATGAGTGCATTGACCATAGTGGTACTGTCAGTTCCCAGGTATTTGATGATTGCAGGTTTTGCCGTATTGGGCATCATATATCTTGGACCCGAATTGCAGGCCATGGGGTCCGGGATCGATTTTGAGACCATACTTCCTGTGGCCATTCAGCGGTTTGTGCCCATTGGTTTTAAAGGATTATTATTGGCAGGACTTTTGGCTGCCTTTATGGGAACCTTTGCGGCCTTCATCAATGCCGCACCGGCCTATATTGTAAACGATATTTATAAGAAATACATTAATCCGAATGCCTCAGACAGGACCTATGTAAGATATAGTTATTTATCATCGATAATCATTGTTGTTATTGGTCTTATCGGAGGCTTTTTCGCATCATCAATAAACACTTTGACGTTATGGCTGACTTCGGCCTTGTACGGAGGATATGCCGCTGCGAATGCCTTGAAATGGATATGGTGGCGATTCAATTCCTATGGATATTTTTGGGGTATGTTGGCCGGACTCATAGCTGCAACCATTGTACCGCAGCTATATCCTGATACTGCTGCCATATATTTATTTCCACTGATCTTATTGATATCATTTATAGGATGCTTTATGGGAGTGATTTTTGCCAAAGCCGATGATATGGAGGTTCTCAAGCATTTTTACAAAACGACCAAACCATGGGGATTTTGGAAACCGGTTGTCCGTGAAATTCAAAAGGAAAATCCAGATTTTCATCCCAATCAGGATTTCTGGAAAGATGCTTTTAATTGTGTGGTAGGTATCGTTTGGCAAATGACCTTTGTTCTTGCGCCAATTTACTTGATAATCAAGGAATATTACAGCATGGCTTTCGTGGTATTGGTCATGCTGATTACTTCAGTGATTTTAAAGAAAACCTGGTATGATAAACTAAAGAACAGCGAACTAGTTGATAAAAACCAATAAATATGGCTAAAATACCTTGGCAAGAAAAACCGGAGGATTGTGATAATGTGCTTTGGCGTTATACCCACAATCCAATAATCGATAGGTATGGTATTCCCTCATCCAACAGTATTTTCAATAGCGCGGTAGTTCCGTTTGAAAATGGCTATGCAGGGGTCTTCAGATGTGATAATAAAGCGGTTCAAATGAACATTTTTGCTGGTTTTAGTAAAGATGGACTCCATTGGGACATAAATCACCATCCCATTGCAATGCAAGCTGGTAATACATCGATGATCGAGTCGGATTA
Source organism: Maribacter sp. (assembly GCA_018679695.1). GTDB lineage: Bacteria > Bacteroidota > Bacteroidia > Flavobacteriales > Flavobacteriaceae > Maribacter_A. The sequence goes on along the minus strand of JAHHKH010000257.1, from coordinate 2,472 downwards.
CAAATATGACCCAAGAGTGGTTTTTATTGAGGACAGATATTGGGTCACTTGGTGTAATGGCTATCATGGACCAACCATAGGAATAGCCTATACCTACGATTTCAAGGAATTCTTTCAATGTGAGAATGCTTTTTTACCCTTCAATAGAAATGGGGTATTGTTCCCATCGAAAATTGGGAATAGGTATGCCATGTTAAGCCGACCAAGTGATAATGGCCATACCCCTTTTGGTGATATCTATATCAGTTTTAGTCCGGATATGAAATATTGGGGGGAACATCGATGTGTAATGAAGGTGACCCCTTTTGAGCAGAGCGCATGGCAAAGTTGTAAAATTGGAGCAGGGACCGTTCCGATCCTGACCCATGAAGGCTGGTTGATTTTTTATCATGGGGTTATCAATACCTGTAACGGATTTCGATATTCCATCGGATCGGCAATACTCGATGAAAAAGAACCGGATAAGGTAAAATATAGATCTCAACCCTATCTTTTGGCACCAGCGGAACTTTATGAGCAAGTAGGTGATGTACCCAACGTGGTATTCCCCTGCGCTGCTTTACATTCAATCGAAGAAGACAAAATTGCCATATATTATGGTGCTGCCGATACCGTAACTGCATTGGCATTCGGCCATATTTCCAAAATACTTGATTTTACAAAGAACAATAGTTTATAAGAGAAGATGGAAAATGTATTGAGCAATAAAAGAACCATAAGTATAATTCTATTCCTATTATACCTTGGGACTGCATGGCTTGCTGCCCAAGAACCTCCAAGAACCTATATTGCCCATAAGACCTTGGATGAGTTGATTATTGATGGCCATGGGAATGAGGCTTCATGGCAAAGGGCAGCTTGGAGTGACACTTTTATTGATATTGAAGGAGTAAAGGAGCCTACATACAAGACCCAAATGAAAATGTTGTGGGATGACACTTGCTTGTATTTCTTTGCAAAATTGGACGAACCCCATGTCTGGGCAACCCTAAAAAAGCGGGATACCGTGATTTTCTATAATAATGATTTTGAGATATTCATAGACCCCGATGGGGACACCCACAATTATATGGAGTTCGAAATGAACGCCTTGAATACCCTTTGGGATCTTTTCTTGACCAAACCCTACAGAAATCATGGAAAAGTATTGGACAGTTGGGATATTCAAGGGATCAAGACCGCAGTTCATATTGACGGAACTTTGAATAACCCCAATGACAATGACATCGGTTGGAGTATTGAGATAGCGATTCCCTGGGAGGTGTTGAAAGAGGCCAATACCCATAATAATATTCCGGTAAAAGAATACTGGCGCTTTGGTTTTTCACGGGTCAATTGGGAATTTGAGGTGATTGATGGACGGTATTTTCGAAAGAAGGACGAAAATGGCGAATATCTGCCTGAGTCGAACTGGGTATGGTCACCACAAGGGGTTATAAACATGCATGAGCCCGAGAAATGGGGCTATGTGTATTTTTCTGAAAAGGACGTAGGTGAAAAAGAGAGCTTTACAATCCCCAATGATGAGTTTATCAAGTGGTATATGTATACTGCCTATCGGGAATTACTCAGTTCCGAGGATAACTTTGAAAGCACCAAGCGTATGGTTCAATCAAGGTCCGAAAGTATTTTTGGTAAGTCGATCAAGATCCATTTTGAAGAACATAGTACCGGTTGGAACCTACGAACTACAAGCCCTTTTACAGGAAAAAAGTTGATGATAAAGGAAGATGGTAAATTTATTATGGAATAGTTAAACCTATAAAACCAGCGAACTATGAAAAATGTAAATCAAAAAAGACTGTTTGTCGCATCTTGTTTGGCACTGCTCGTAACTGCAATAACCTTTGCTATTCGCGCAAAAATAGAAGGAGTGTTTACCGATGATTATGGACTAACCAAAGAGCAAGTGGGCCGTGCATTCGGGCCGGCATTCTGGGGTTTTGCAGTGGCCATGTTCGCTGGTGGATATATAATTGATATCGTTAAGACAAAGACCATCGTATGGCTCGCATTTGCATTACATTTAGTTGGTATTGTTTCATTACTTATGGCAAAAGACTACACCTCCTTGTTTATGGCCAATGTATTTATTGGCTTGGGCAATGGCAGTGTTGAGGCCGCTTGCAATCCATTGGTGGCCACCATATTTCCCGACAAGAAAACAAAAATGTTAAATCGTTTCCATGTTTGGTTCCCGGGCGGCATTGTAATTGGAAGTTTGCTTGCCGCTTTGGTCATGGACCAGATCAATCTTCCGTGGCAAGTATTGGTAGGCCTGTTATTTATTCCTTTGGCCCTTTATGGATTTTTGTTTTTCCGACAGGAAATACCGGAAACGGAAAGAGTGACGACCGGGGTTTCGTATAAGGAAATGATGAGAAATGTTGGAGCACCTTATACGATTACATTGGCCGTAATTTTTATGATTCTGGTTGCAACCAATCAAAATGTGGCAGCAATGATTACTTC
>JAHHKH010000225.1 GCA_018679695.1 Maribacter sp. | reverse complement strand
TTTTACCGGTAATTATGAAAACCAGATCAGGGCATCAAAACGGCTTATGATCGTTGTGCCAATTTCGTTGATTGTCATCTTATTGATTTTGTATTTCCAGTTCAAATCGATAACACCATCACTTATGGTATTCTCGGGAATATTTGTGGCTTTTGCCGGGGGTTTTGTAATGATCTGGTTATATGGCCAAGGCTGGTTCATGAACTTTGATGTTGCTGGTGTTCATATGCGTGATCTATTTCAACTGCACACCATTAATCTAAGTGTAGCCGTATGGGTTGGTTTTATCGCACTTTTTGGTATTGCAACTGATGATGGTGTTATTATGGGCACCTATCTAATGCAGACGTTTGAAAAAGAAAAGCCCAAGACCATCGATGAAATACGAACTTCCGTTCTCCATGCTGGTACTAAACGTGTAAGGCCAGCCATGATGACGGCCGCGGTGGCGGTAATTGCATTACTTCCTGTACTAACTGCAACAGGTAAGGGTGCTGACGTATTAGTACCTATGGCCATTCCAACTTTCGGTGGAATGTTGTTGCAAGTCATGACGATGTTCGTGGTGCCCGTATTGTATAGCATGTGGAAAGAGAAAAATTTAAAAAAACAATTAAAAAAGAGCGATGCTTAGAGTAATAAAGAAATTGACAAAAAAAGACATGATTGTTTTCATGGTCTTTCTATTAACGATGGGTGGTTCCTGCCTTTTTGGTCAGGAAGATCTTGAAGGTTATCTAAAAGTTGCAGCCGAGAACAATCCTGGACTAAAGGGAAAGTTCAAAGATTATATGGCCGCAATGGAAAAAGTGCCCCAAGTGGGGGCGTTACCAGATCCAAATATTGCTTTTGGATACTTTATACAGCCTGTTGAAACTAGGGTGGGACCACAAGAATGGCGTTTTAACCTAGCGCAAAGCTTTCCATGGTTTGGCCTTCTAGATGCCAAGGAGGACGTGACCACGGAAATGGCCAACGCCAAATATGAAGATTTTGAAAATACAAAATCCAACTTGTTCTTTGAGGTGAAAACGGCATATTATAATTACTATTTTATTGTAAAGGCCATTGGCATCACACAGGAGAACATAGAGATTCTCAATATCTTCAAAAGATTGTCCTTGGTGAAAATAGAGGCGGGAAACGCCTCTGTAGTAGATGAACTCAGGGTAGAATTGGAACTGAACGATCTTGAAAACCAATTGGCCTTGTTTAGGGATACTAAGTACGCTTTACAAGTGAAATTCAACAACTTGTTGAATACCGATGATCAAGCACCCATATCCGTACCAAATACCTTATGGCAGGAAGAGTTACCCGAAGGTCAATTGGATATACTGGAAGAGATTTATGCATCCAACCACCAATTAAAGGCAATTGAACATAGGTTGAATGCTTTTGTAAACCAGGAGATAGTAGCTAAAAAGGAAGGGCTACCCAAATTTAATGTTGGATTGAATTATACCGTTGTTGGTAAAAATCCCATGTCAACGGCTGTTGATAATGGGGATGATGCCTTTTTGTTTCCTTCAGTCGGTATTTCGATACCCCTTTACCGTAAAAAATATAAAGCTATGGTCAAAGAGTCGCAATATCTACAGGAAGGTGAGATATTGAGAAGAGAGGATAAGAAAAACAGTCTTAATGCCATATATGAAAATACATCAAAAGATTTTAATGACGGTGACAGAAGGATTGCTCTAAACAAAAGACAATCTGAAATTGCCAAAAAGGTTTTGGACATACTCATTACCTCCTATTCTACAGATTCCAAGGACTTTGAGGAGGTCTTGCGAATCGAGCGGCAATTATTGAAATATGAACTGGCCTATCAAAAAGCATTGACCGATAAAAATGCCGCAGTGGCATTCACAAACTATCTATTAGGAAACTAAACACTAAAAAAATTAAACATGGAATATTTTCAGAAATACAAAAAATATTTAATCGCTGTCGGCATCCTTATTGCCGGTATAATTATAGGAAATATATTTTCAGGAGGAAGCTCGGAAGCTTCCCATGAAGAAGGTGAACATGAATATGTTCAGGATCCGGAGACCCAGTTATGGACTTGCTCCATGCACCCGCAGATCAAACTGGAAGAACCGGGTAATTGCCCCATTTGCGG
>JAHHKH010000223.1 GCA_018679695.1 Maribacter sp. | reverse complement strand
GTTTACCGTTGAACAAGATTGGTTCTATTAATAAGATAAAAAAGACCTTTTCCTATTTAGAGCAGGCACATGAGCGCCCTCCTTCTCCCGAGGAAATCGCCAAGGAACTTGAAATGACAGTAACTGAGGTGAAACAATCACTTAAGAATACGGGGAGGCATGTATCTATGGATGCCCCATTACATGAGGGCGAAGACTCCAATCTTTACGATGTTTTACGTTCAGGGGAGTCTCCAAGACCGGACAAAATATTACTACAGCAGTCTTTGAATACTGAAATAAATAGAGCATTGGAAACATTGTCCCCCAGAGAGGCGGACGTTGTGAAGTTATATTATGGCTTAGGCGACCAGCAGTCGATGACATTGGCGGAAATTGGTCAGACCTTTGATCTTACTCGGGAACGTGTGCGCCAAATTCGGGAAAAGGCCATTAGAAAATTAAGGCATAATTCCAGAAGCAAGCTTTTGAAAACATATCTTGGATAATGTTTAAGTGTAATCCAAAAAAAAGGGCCCTGACATTCATGTCAGAGCTCTTTTCTTTTTATCGATCAACGATTAAGAAAAACTTAGTTTGTTAATGTTGATGTCTACCAAAATTTCATTTAAATCTTCGATAAAATTAAGGTAAGCGGCATTGTCTGGATTCTGATTTGCCATAACTATGGGGTTTTGGGGTTTTATATGAAGAAAGACTACATATAGTCTAATTCCACTAATTCGTTTAAGCTTAATATTTCATTTAAATCTTGAAGGAACGTTAAATATTCCTCTCCGTAGGTATCGTATAACATGGGGATTAGGGGTTAGGTTAAGTATTAATTTGGGATTCAAAATTCATGTCGTAAACATATAGATAACGACTGGTTGTTACAATAAATTGTGGTGTAACAAGGAAATTATGTTGTAAAACGTTTGAAATTCGTTAATAGTATTTTTATTGGACCGGGCATTGGACAGCTATTTATAAAGTAATTGACAATTTCGATACGGCCTTTTTAAATTTTGTAGGCGGTAACTTTTGTAACCCGTTCCCCCTAAATTTTAAACCCACATATTTTTAACTACATTTCTAATCCTAATAATAATTTGAAATTTGTATCGCGCTATCCAAACCCCCCGGTGTACCAACAATAATAGACCCACAAGAACGTTGATTAATAGCATACTATTGGTGTTCAAAAACCGAAATTCCAATATTTTGTTACGATAAAGGTCTATATATGAAAGAAGGGAAATTAATTTCAGTGCGTTATTTGATTACAGGATTACTCTATTTGGGCGTATCTATTGGTTTTATCCATAGCACAAATGCAATAACCGAAGCGCCGTCAATCGGCAGTACAGGGATTGAAAAACGGCAGTTGGTGCTTCATAGCCACAGTTTCAACGCAAAAAAAAGAAGTAATTTCAATATTGCAGGACTAACTGAGCATGTTGAACGGGGTCTCACGATCATACACTTCAATTCTTCCGAAAAGTACGAATTCCGAACTTTTGATACCTATTCTAGCGAGGAGGCATTACAAAAAATGATCGATATATTATGGCGTATGCAAAAGAATAAGGCGGTATTCGCTATTCTCGCTCATGATTCTGCGGCAAGTAGTTTTTTAAAACGGTCAGCAGAATTGAAAAAGATGGGTTTTTCCAAACTAAGTATGTTGCAGAATAGGCAGGCCTACATAATGCACAACTTCAATAAGGAAATATTTGAGAGTATAGATGATATTTCTGTTACTTTAAAACTTGAAATTCCTGAAAATGTATCGGATAACCAAATCTATTTTCCAAGAATCCGTTATGAATTCGAACCCAACAATAATCGTTATATCGCCCATGCCGGCGGCGAAGTGAACGGCATAAGGTCAACTAACTCCAAAGAAGCATTAGATCAAAACTATGCGAAGGGATTTCGTCTTTTTGAATTGGATATTATCGAGACTTCCGATCAAAAACTTGTCGCTGCCCACGATTGGAAGATGTGGGCAAGATTTACCGATTATACGGGTGAACTTCCGCCTAGTCATGAAGAATTCATGAAACATAAAATTTATGGTTCTTATGAGACTCTTGACCTAGCAGGTATTAATGCGTGGTTCAAGGCACATCCAGATGCAACCCTGGTGACCGATAAGGTAAACGACCCGATAGGATTTTCGAAACAATTTGTAGATAAGAATAGGCTTATTATGGAGCTTTTTAGTGTTATGACCGTTGAACAAGCTTCTAAAAATGGAATCAATGCCATGATATCGCAAGAACCGCTCATGAAATTAATTGGCGATAAACTTAACTTCCTGACCGTTAATAATGTTAAATATGTGGCGTTATCCCGAAGATTAATAGCTAGCCAGACCAAATTACTGCTGCAATTAAAAGAACACGGCATAAAAGTTTATGTCTATAATGTAAACTTTGACCCTGGCAAGGATGAGCTGTATGTCCAGGAAAACGAAATTGGGCTCGTATATGGCATGTATGCCGATAAATGGGTATTTGAAAATAACCCCGGTAAACCTTCAAAGTAGGCTATTATATAGGCCAACTTTAAATAACATATGCGATTTACCATTCTTAAAATTTAAACAAAAGAAATCAATGTTCGGGTTAATTTTTACCCATTTGATTAAGAGCCGTTGACTTATCCCTTGAAATCTATCAGCTTTACATTGTTTATGAGTTGATAGCATTTATAAAATAAATGTATCTTTCTTTAATACAATGCTTTATGTAAATGTATCTAAAACCTTACTTGATATATTAATCCAGTTGAAACCCCATAAAAGAAATTGCCTGAGTCGAAAGCCAATTCTTGCCTAGTTACGCCAAAATTGGCCCTATACACATTAGACGTGTTCTTCCCTGTAAATTGATATTCAAAGCGTAAGCGCTGTGACTCAATATAAAGAAAGGTTTCTGCCAACAACTCATCCCCCGAGGTCAATTGTCGTAATTCGGGCGAAACACCCATGCCTACAGTGAATCCAAAAAAGTTTTCAGCATCCTTTAAATATTTTCGTACCAAAAGATTGCCAGAAATCCGTGTCAACCGATTGGGCCTTGGAGTAATATACGATCTTAAAGAGAAATAGTAATTCCCACTATAATAGCCCAAAGAATTAGTGACTACCGAAATATTCTGTGCATCGGTATTAATAAAACGACCACCGGCTGAGAATTCGAAGGCATAGGGTAGGTTTACATAAAGGTCCCCCCCAACCTTGTGATTGGGATAGATTGTGGCATTCGAAAAGCCATAGTTAATATAGGCATAGAACCGCTTGGAGAACTTAGGATAGAAATCCAGGTCGTATTGTACGCCATGCTTACCCAATCGATTACTATAATTAATTCGTGGAATTATACTTCCTGCCATGGTTTGACGCCTAAACGAGATACTTGAATAAACCATTGGATCGTAACGTTGGTCAAAAATGGTAAAGGAATTGTTAATTGCAAACCTGTTATTCAGCATTTGTCTATCTGCTGGTGTTTTTGGCACTATTATCTCCGATTGCCCTACACTATCAATTTTATTATCTTTTCCCTTTGATATCGTTTCTTTGTCTTTTTTTGCTTTTGAAGTCTTATTCGTTTTCAATGCAGTATCCTGATTGTACCATCCCAATTCAGGATATTCCCTGCTATTGATGCGCTTTATAGCCATTTCCTTTAGTCGCTCAACTTCAATATCGCTCTTAAGATAGACTAAGGCCTTATTGGCTAGCCCTAGAGCTGTAGCATCTTCACCTGCATAGAGTTCATTCTTTATCGCTGAAATCCATATTTCACTATTATTTCGATTACGGGACGTGATCTTATTGAACTCCTGCCGTGCTTTGTCATAATGACCGGTCCAACTATGGGTACTCGCCAATAAGGAGCGCGCTTGGATATTGTTGGGATTTTCAGAAAGCTCATGAACAAGTAATTCCTTGGCAGGATTATGTTTTCCTTGACCAGCCAATTTATAGGCTTTCTGGTACTGGTTTTCCTTGGAATCATTATATACCAAATCTTGGGTATTACCCAAGAAACAGAGCAATCCAAAGATCAATAAATTATATGTTTGCTTTAACTTCATCATTAATTAAATGATAAACCAGCGGTTTCCCTAGGTTTATTTTTCGAGACTTTGTTGAATGCACGTATTCCATTCTTACGTGCTTCAATTCTCGCCCTGGCTATTTTATCGGCTATCTCGTCAACACTTGAACTATTCTGCTCAACAAGCTCTATCAATTCCAAGGCCTCCTGATGTCTATCTGACCAATAATAAACATCAAATAGTGCCGCATAGGAATCAATATAGTTGGGGTTCATTTTAATACAATCCTTTAGAATTTCTATCGATGCCTTGTAATTGCCCTGCCATACATTCACCCTTCCCGTAAGGATTTTGGTGTCGATATGACTGGGTGCAATTGATAAGATGTACCTACACAACAATAACGACCTATCATACTCTTTATCAAATGCAAGGTCTCTTGCAGTGAAATATCCCTTATCAGAATCCTGTCCGTTATACACACTATTGATCCAAACGATTTCACTGTCCGTAAATTTTTCTTTCTTAATCGCAAAAATGGCCAAACTATCTGGAATGATTTTGTCATTGGCAGTTACATAGGCATTCATAGACTTAAAGGCCTCAAGCCGTGCTTCGGCTTTGGAGCCTCCAAGGGTAGCCCCCAAATCCATATTTTCATCAATGCTATAAACAGATCCATCAGAAAAAAGTTTATCGCCGCTTATATATTCTTTAAGCTCATTCTTATTACGCATGAGCGGAATGTTCTTTATGGATCTAAATTCTGCATTCATATCTAACTCACCACCCATCCAAGCAACCCTTTTTGGCATTTTAAGCTCATATTTACCTTCAAGTAATGCCAATAAGCTTGGGGTAACATCAAAGTGTGAGGATATTGCGCTAATTTTTTTAGGGGTCTTTAACATCGGACTGTACATGATCAACGGTACGTGAAAACGACTTAAGTTGTTTCGTTGTGGTATAGGAATAAGCCTATGATCACCTGTTATGATAAAAATGGTATTGTCATAATTGGGTTGTTTTTTAAATTCCTCAAAAGCGTATTTCAACGCATCGTCAGTGTATAATAAGGTTGCAAAAACATTATCGTTTTTTTCAATTACCTTTTTAATCTTTCCGCTATGATCACTTTTTGCCAATAACCGCTCCACTTTATCTTCATACAGCTCTTGATTTGGTGGTATGAAGGGTTCATGGGTACTAATGGTCATGTACACTTCCATTCTGGGCTGACCAGCTTCCCTGGGCAAACTCATACTTTTCTTAAATAGTTCCTTGTCTGGATAACCCCAAGAAGAACCAGCGGCATCTTCTTCCTGCATTATGTATTGATTTCCGAAACCAGATTTGTCAAGAACGAAATCGACATTCTCACTAAGTAGGAATCTATCTATATTGTCAAAAGAACTATTGGTGCCCTGATAGTAGGAAGTGAAATACCCATTGTTTTTTAATATGCTGAACAATGTTAATTTATTCGGGAATTTTTCTAGTTCCATAAACCCACTTTTTCCAAATGGCAATGAACCAATTAATGAGGGTAGTACCCCAAAAGTCCTTCCTGTATTACTCAAACAGTTTTCCCAATACAAGGACTTCGTGCTTAAGGAGTCTAAAAACGGTGTGAATCCCTCATATTCGGCACCTTCACCAACAAAATCCCTTCCGAGCCCCTCGACCATGATAAAAACAATATTGGGTTTCTCTTCCTTTAATTCAAAGTATTCGCCTAGGACGTTTTTGGTTTGTTGGGTTTTAATCAAGGGGTATTCGATATCCGAATTATAGGAAATGTCCTCCGTGGAGGTTTCGTAAAGGTTCAATGCAAGATATTGTGTCTTGTTCTGATTAATTGGTTTTCCCTCGATAAAAAGGGTTGTTATGAAAAGGCTGAATAGGATAATGGTAAAGGGGTACATTTTGCTGATATAGTGATACTTTTTTGATGTTATCCTATACAGTCCGAAAAACATTCCTATAATGACCAGAATACCGATAATGAGTGAAATAGACATACCCCCGGAATTGGCAATGGTAGTTTTTATATCGTCAAAACTATACCCTAACAAATCGGAACCTAATGGTACAAGTGCCGTACAATAGTAACTAATTAGCATTGCCTCGACAATCAACAAGACAATGAGTACTACAAAGATCAAACGAAAACCATATCTAGGCCTAAAATTTTCCCAAAAGTTAAACGGAAATGCCAAAGCTATACCTACCACCGATGTGTAACCAATTTGGTGTACCAAGGCAATGAAAAAACTTGAACCGAATATGGTATCTACCACACCTTTAAAGTAAAGGGTGGTATATTGGTAAACTGAAAGTACAAACAAGCTACCGAAGAATGAAATCATCAATCTCGTATAATGCTTGAGCGTATATCTATCTAGTTGACTTGTATTCATTATAAAAATTTATGTTGCCTTTGCAAAACCTTTTCTGACCTGTGAACCCCAGCCCGATCGTACCCCGATTAGTTTTTTAAAATTGCCGCGTACCGCAGCCAATACCACAATAGGATGGAATACAATAGGTTCTATTATGGCATAACCCATTAGTGTTACAATATCCCAAGGCTTTTTATATTCATTGTACGAATACACATCCCACAGAATGGCAAAGAAGGAGAACATGATCGAAAACATATAGACAGTCGCGGTAATCGCTAAGAAAAAGTCCCAATTCATAATACCCCAATAAGCAAAAAGTACCACAGTAATGAATCCAAAAAATTCCAATAGTGGTGATAACCATTCGTAAAAGAACCAATAAGGATAACTAAGTAATCCCAATCTTCCGTACTTGGAATTAAAGAACATATCCTTATGCTTGATCAGTGTCTCCAAATTTCCTCGAGCCCATCGATCTCTTTGGTTGATCAAAATTCCCATATCCTCAGGTACTTCAGTCCAACACAAGGGATCTGGAATGTATTCAATAGTATAGGGTTCCCGACGGTCATGCATATATCGACGCATTTTAAAAATAATTTCCATGTCCTCACCCACCGTACTGGTATCATAACCCCCCACTGCCATGGCTGTTTCACGATCAAAAAAACCAAAGGCACCTGAAATAATCAAAAGGCTATCTATACGGCTCCAAGCCATTCTCCCTAAATTGAAGGATCGGGTGTACTCCAATAACTGGAATTTGGCGAGCCAATTCTTTGGAAGTTGAATTTCTTCCAAATGTCCACCGTTGATTTTGCAGGAATTTGCTATCCTGATTACTCCACCCACAGCAATTACCTTCTTCTTTGACCGCTGATAGAATGATTTTACGACATGGAGCAAAGCATCAGGAATCAATAGACAATCCACGTCGATACAGCCTACATATTTGCTGGCAGACAAGGCCATGCCAGCATTCAATGCATCAGATTTGCCACCGTTGACCTTATCAACAACCGTTAATTTTGAAAATGAACGTTGCTTCGACTTATAGATACCACGAATGGGTTTTGACTTCCATTCAGGATTGATTTGCCAATCAATTCTTTCCAACCCATAGGCATTGATCATTTTTTGCAAAGTGTCATCCTCACTACCATCATTGACAACCATCACCTCATAATTCATATATCGTAAAGACAATAATGAACGTACATTTTCCACAATGGTCAGGCCCTCGTTGTATGCCGGTGCAATTATAGTAATGCTTGGGGACATTGGAGACGCAGCGATTTTCGAAAGATCTCCGAAACTATTTTTGTTTTTATAATGAAGGGAGCTTTTTGACGCCAAATACCCCATTACAGTGAACAATGCGAACAACACCGCGGTGTAGGACAAAAACACGATGTTAATGTATTCCAGGATGATATTTGATATGCTACTATCCATTTAACTTTGCCAATAATTTAATTGGTAATGAAATCATTTGTGATATTATTGAATTGTTCATTTTAGTGTCAGAGACGCTATTCACTTTTTGATTTATCCCTGTATTCATTTGGTCTTCCAAAATGAACTCATCGGTGAAGGTCAATAAATCTTCATCCTCATTACTCTGGGCTAAAGGGTATTTTTGGGATTCTTGCGGGTCATCGGCTGCTGTATCACTTTTTATAATATTCACTTTTGAGAGTCGTTCCTTTATTGCTTTTAAGGCCATTTCTGCCTTTCTTCGTACTGCATCATTGGAATCGTTGATCAGTTTCGAGAGAAAATTAACTTCATTTTCGTCACCGATAGAGATCATTTCGTCAATTAATATAAGTTTGGATTCTTTGTCACAGTGCTCGAACAACTGTTCAAAAATGCTGTGCCTTGGAGTTGCATCATCTGAATCAATGGCTTTTTCTATTCCATAGATTACATCGCGTATCCTTTCCCTAATTAACGGCCTGTATTCTTCCTTTAGTAAGTTGGTCAAAAATGGAATTTCTCGATGATCCCCAAAATCTTCAATATCGGCTAACAAACGAATTAATGCCGAAGTTTCTTCATCGAACTCAAAAGGTTTGGGGATGACTGATTTAATAGCTTCAATTTCCTCTTCCTTAGGCTCATCATCTGCTCTATTTTCTTGGGATTCGGGCCATTTTATGAACTGCTCTTCCGCATCATTATCCTTCCCATCAACATTCAACTCTTCATAGATTACTTTGATCGAATTGATTTCTTCAACATGCTTTTCTGCTTCATCACTATTTTTCTCCAATATTTCCTCGATGACCATCTTTTCCTGTTCCCAGTCAATTTCCTCATATTGCAGATCAAAATCGATCATTGATTCCTGGAATAGCTTTTCTTCATTGCTCAACACATTATCAATATCATTTTCAACAACAATGGGTAAAAAACTTATACTGCAATCGATAATACCGGGAGTGAAATTATTAGCATCCTCAACTATTTCTTCTTCTTCTTCCGTTTTATTGGTGGTTTCAATTACACTATAGACGACTTCTAGAAGATTTACATCCACTTCGCCTTCTTCCAATTCTTCTTTACTGGTCATTACTATGGGCAGGAAGTCTAATAGCTGTTCTTCCGGTTCTTCTATATTGGAATTTTCATCACTTATAACTTCCTTAATCGGGAAATCAACTTCGAAAGGTAAAGCGTCATTCTTCTCGGGTGAAACTTCCCTTGCAGTATCCATATCTTTCTCAACGGCTTGTTCTTCATTGGATTCGGTCGTCATGGTCTCTATGATTATATCTTCAGGTACTATAATATTATCGGTGCTTTCTATGTCTTTTGTCGGCATAATACTTTCTGGGGCAATTGTATTGATTGCGTTAAGCGCCTTACTTTTTACTGAAAAATGGAGCTTTTTATGTGCTATCTGCTCTAAAAATTCGATATCACCACTATCCCCCAAGTCTGCAATTGCCCCTAGAATCATGACCTTAAGATTTGTTGAGCATCTCCAAAACACCAATTTCAATGTCTCCACGGCCTCTACCACATTGAACTCCTTCAAACAGTATATGGCTTCTTCCTTTATTTGATTGTTTCTGTGCTTTAGCAGTTCAATCAAAGAGGCTTTTGCATCATTCTGTTTAAAGTGTTTTATAAGCCTAAGTGCCAATAGAACAACATGCTTGTTCTTAGCTGTAAGCCAAGCTTTGAACCTAGGAGGTTCAAAGCCTTTATTATTCCGAAGTACTTCCAACAAAACAAGTTGTTGCCATTCAGAAATTCTATATTTTGTGTTGTCCAAAAAATAGGAGATTCCCTCGTCCTTAAGGGATACTATAGCAATTTCCGCCTGTTTTCTGATTACACTTCTTTTACTATTTATAAACCGCACAACCAACTGATATGAATCGGTCACCTGCATCTGGGTAAGTTCCAAAATTCCTTTGGCGACAATATGCCACCGCCAACTCTTTAATTTTTTATAGGCATCTTCGTGTAGACCAAGATTTTTATAGAGGTGAATTAATTGTTTTTGTGTTTCACCGCTAACATCTTTTCTTAGATCGAGTAGAATGCTGGTAAGAACCTTACGGTCAAAATCATTTTTCAATAATTCTCTAATGAGTATTTTGTGCTCGATGTAAATGTGCTTTTCTTCTTTAGAGGCCTCCGTAGAATAAAAGATGAATTCACTGACCATCGGCGACAATTCTTTCTTCTTTTCCCGTACTTTTCGTGAGTTGGCCGTTAGCTTCTTCCTGAAATAGAAGACTGTGGTCAAAATAACAATAGCCAAGCCCATGAACAGGATAGTTAAATCCCACAAAAGATCCGTATGGATCTTTGGTACACTTATTAACGGAATTATTTTATATGTTAGTTTTTCTAACAACTATTGGTTTTTAGCAAGTTCCCTTTCTACACGGACAATCAATTCTGCTGGACTTACTGGTTTTGATATAAAGTCATTGGCCCCTAGATCAAAAGCACTCAATACATTTTCTTCATTACCTGCAGATGAAATGATTATAATGGGTGTTTTGGATTTTAACTCATTTCGCACATAGTCAATAAGTTCCAATCCCGAGAAATAGGGCATCATTATATCACTGATGATCAAATCGGGCATTTCTTTTCCAAGTTGATCTTTTACTTCTTTTCCATTATTGCTCAAGCTTACCTGATAACCGCTTTTTTCAAGTCGATAATTAAGTAGGGATGCCAATAATTCATCATCTTCCGCCAGTAAAAGCCTTTTCCTATCCATTTGGTTTATTTTATTTTTCTAAGCTTTGCCATATCAATATCTATTGCTTTATCAATTAGTGAATACTCCTTAATGAAAGCCGTATATAGTATTTCCAATTCCTCCAAACCAGTACCTTTTTTACCATATTCATGTATTTTCTCCACAATTGACAACAAAGAATTTGTTTTCAACATGGCTAGGCCTGACTTTATCTTATGTGAAGCAAAACCAAATCCCTCATAATTTTTGTTTTTTAGATGAATGCGACATGCACCAATGAACTCAAGAGCATTTTGTTTGAACAATGAAATTAGATTTTCCAATAACTCGAACTCTCCCATACAATCGTCCAATAAACTAGTTAGATCTACAATTGGGTTTTTGTTACAATCCGATGTTGTCACAGGTTTGGACGATGAAGTTGGTTCGCTGATTTTATTATTTATCAGTTTTGAGAGTAGTTCTTCCTGGGAATAAGGTTTTAGAATAAAATCGTTGATTCCATGAACCTTACATTCTTCCTCGTTTTGTGCTGTAAAATCAGCTGACAGGGCAATAACAGGTACATTCTTAATGTTGGGATTACTATGTTGTCTTATCAAGTCAGTGACTTCAAAACCATTCATTCCAGGCATCCGTAAATCCATAAGAACAATATCAATCGGATGGTTTTCCAAAACATCAATACCTCGGTATGCATCGTCAGTGATAAATGTTTGGCATCCCCAACTTTTTAATCTTGTCTCTATCAGTTTTTGATTAAGAATATTGTCTTCGAACACCAAAATGTTCATCTTACTTACTTGTTTTATCCCTTCATCCAAATTCAAAGTACTTTCCTCTTTGTTTACCATATCCTTGTCTTTGCCAATTTCATAAGGAAGAAAAAATGTGAATGTAGTTCCTACTCCCAGCTTACTGGTTACAGTAATTTCCCCCTTACATTTTTCAATAATCTGCTTTACAATACTTAATCCTAGACCTGAACCTCCATAGGTAACAAAAGTGTTATTATCAGCTTGTTTAAAAGGATCAAATATGTGTTTTAAGTTTTTTTTCGATATCCCTATTCCAGAATCCTTGATTATAAATTCAAGATGTATGCTGTTCTTGATTCTTTCTTTGATTTTGATATTCAATAAAATCTCCCCTTTTTCAACAAACTTTATGGCGTTTCCTAAAAGATTGATCAGTAGCTGTGAAAGCTTTGAGGGGTCTCCTCGCAATACTGTTGGTATGTTCGGATCTATTGCCGTTCGTAAATTCACTTCTTTTCGAGTAATTAAAGTGTTGCATAAGTACACCACCTCATTGATTACATTCTGGAAATAGAAATTTGTAGTCTCAAAGTTTCCAAGCCCGGAAGAAAGCTTGGAATATTCCAATAATTCATTAATGATTTCCATCAATGAGTTGGAAGCTGATTGAATCGCATTAATTTGCGATAACTGTCTGTTTGACAACCCTTCTTCCCGCAAGAGATCAGTAAACCCTATGATTCCATTAAGCGGCGTTCTAATCTCATGACTCACTTTTGCAATGAGCATTGTGGAATTTACAGTTGTTTTGTTTTCCATTAAACCTGTTGATCGCGTTGCTTGATTACGAATCTCGATACCCTGCCCCCCCTGGGAGGATATTACAGGTTTGAAAATCATTTGATCCAAACATTTTTTGAAAGCATTGAATGTTTTCTTTAAATGGGACGCTTCATCCGAAGTTAACTCCTCAAAGGAATATGCGTCCAGCATGGTTTCCATCTGGGACAATTGGGAAACTAATTTTTTAGCTTTCAAGTCGTAGGTTGATTTGGTTATAAAGTTTATTGCCATTTCACGCGGCCAGGTATTATCTTACGAATACAGGAATTACCGCTTTGCAATAACAGTCTAAAACTCAGCATTTACAGCTGTATGTGCAATAATTTGTTATCTGATGGGCCTTTTTTGTTGTCAAATTGCTTTATTTGTAGGTCTAAAAATTTATTGGTATGAAATATCTACTTCACCTGATCGCCTTTTTTGTGCTCCTATCCTGTGCTGAGCAAGCGAAAAAAACAGACCTAAGCGACGAAGCGATGGTTCAAAATATTCATGAAAAAGTTATCACAATTGACACCCATGACGATATTAATGTCAAGAATTTTACTGATTCGATTAACTATACCCAACGGCTAGCTACACAGGTGAATCTACCTAAAATGGAAGAAGGTGGATTGGATGTAGCTTGGCTCATTGTTTATACAGGCCAAGATTCATTGAATTCGGATGGGTATAAAAAGGCAGAAGCCAATGCTATGGCAAAATTTGATGCCATCCATAGACTATGCGAAGAAATTGCGCCAGAAAAAATAGAGCTTGCCCTCACTTCTGAAGATGTTCGGAGAATTGTCAAAGCAGGCAAAAAAGTTGCCATGATCGGAGTTGAAAATGCCTATCCCATTGGTGAGGACCTTTCAAACTTTGAGAAGTATCATGAACTTGGGGCAAGATATATCTCACTTTCACATAACGGGCATAGTCAATTTTGTGATTCGAATACTGGTGAAGCCGATAACAACTGGTTACACAATGGTTTAAGTGAACTGGGTAAAGAAGCTGTAAAAGAGATGAATAGACTAGGAATAATGATTGATGTTTCCCACCCGTCAAAGGAGTCTATGATTCAAATGATCGAATTATCCAAAGCACCGATTATCGCATCCCACTCCTCGGCTCGAGCACTATGCGACCATAGTAGAAATCTGGATGATGAGCAATTGAAACTACTCAAGGAGAACGGTGGTGTAGTGCAAACTGTGGCTTTTACATCCTATGTGAATACCCAAAAAAGCGAAAAGCGATCGGCGTATATGAAAGGGGTTTATGCACAGGTAGCCGATTCATTGGGAATTGATTGGTATGATAGATCAGAATTTTCGAGTTTAAGTGATTCCCAGAAAGAGGTATTTATAGCGAACTATCCAAAGGTCATGGGCATTGGTAAAGAATTGGTAAAGACAAGGGGCGATGCTCCTGAAGGAGTAAATGTAGCTGATTTTGTAGACCATATCGACTATATGGTGAAACTGATCGGCATAGACCATGTAGGTATCAGTTCTGATTTTGACGGTGGTGGCGGTATTGAAGGCTGGTCAGATGCATCAGAAACTATGAATGTAACCGCTGAATTGGTCCAAAGAGGGTATTCGGAGGAAGAAATTGGGAAGCTTTGGGGTGGCAATCTTTTAAGGGTGCTTGACGAGGTTCAAGCCGTGGCTGCGGAACTCTCGAAAAATTGACCACCCTTTTAAGTTTACTCCAAACACCATAAAGAGTTCTATTTAAGAGGGTTACCAGTTACAATACTATGACTTTTTTTAAACCGTTCTATCAAATTCAAATCATTTTCAAGACAGTGGATTATTCGTGTATGCAATGTTTATAACCTCGTTAAAAACTAAACATGAATGAATTTTCGAAGGTTCTATAAACCATTACCTTTAACAAAACTTCTGATTATGAACGATAGGTCCCACAATCTTCTTCAAATTCGACCGCAAATAACTTCCGCTAGCGTCAATTCCGAAATGAGTCTTGATGAACAATTTCAGAATAGAACACTAAGGCCGATTATTAAATTACAAAACGGATTATTGGTTGCCGCCCTCCAAAATTATATAACCAAGCACAAGAACAAATACTATGAGCTTAGTCTTGAAAACCAATTGGGTTACATTGAAAATTCAATTCAAAGGGATATAAAATTCAGGAACTCCCTAAAAGGAATGATTATAGGGCAGTTTACGCTGGAGGAATATGAAGAATATATCAAGAATTCATCTGCGTTGAACAAAAGAATGATGAATATGGTCATAGAAAGGCTCAAAGGTCAAATACAACTATTCGAAGTCCCCGTCTTAATCCAATAAAGATTCACCATTCAGATTTGTTGTTAACACTTCACTCATCAAATCAAAATAAGGTCGAATACCCTTGAATGATTCGTCGATCTTTTTTGCAAAATCATTTGAGAGTACCTCTTTGTCCGAAAATTTCCGAACGAAAATGTATTGTTTTTTCCTGATTAGGTCAATATCAGGGTGTTCCTTATTGAAACCTTTGGGTGCTGTTTTCACTTCATCCCCTACCAAATCGCCCCATATGGCCTTGAATTTTTTATTATAAATCACTTTCTTGAATTCCTCGGCATCCAATTCCAACTCTTTTCTAATTCGCAATAGATCTTCTTTATTTGGCTCCCAAAAACCTGTAGCTATAAAACTTTCCCCGGGTTTTAAATGAACATAGTACCCTCCTCTTAACCGTGCGCCTACCC
>JAHHKH010000222.1 GCA_018679695.1 Maribacter sp. | reverse complement strand
GGCCTTTCCGCATCGACTTTTAACAAGGCGATATCCGAATTGGGATCGGTTCCTATCAATTCTGCTTCATAGGTTTTGTTATTGTTAAGAGTAACTTGTAACTGGCTAGCTCCTTTTATAACATGGTTATTCGTTACAATATGCCCATCAGATGAAATAATAACGCCTGACCCTGTGCCGATCTGTGCTTTCTGACTCCCTTCATATCCATAAAAGAATTCCAACAAACTTGTCGGACCTCTACTAATAGTAACATTTTTGACGTGGACGACGGCATTTACCGTGTTTTCAGCAGCAGCTGTGAAATCTACTTCGTTTATCCCAGATCCCTTCGAGGATACTGGTGAGAAACTGGTATTTATGATAGAAGCTGCATTGTCGTCGGAAACGAGCGCATAATTGGTCTCTTCAAAAAACAGTTTATATGCTCCCAAGGTAATTGCCCCAGCAAAAATTGCGATTAATAACGAACTCCCTATTTTCTTCATAAGTATAAAGTTAATTTACTGAATTCAATTAAAGTTTAATTGTAAAATTAGAATAATTAGGAATAATCATTATTTAGTTTAACTACTTTTTAACTGCTAACAAAGCCTTAAAATTACCCTATCTTTGCCTTTTAATTAGAATATGCTTCTTACGTTTTATAAATATCAAGGAACAGGGAACGATTTTATTGTAATCGATAATCGTTCTCGGATTTTCCCGGTCGGGAATAGTGGGTTGGTGACAACATTGTGTGATAGAAGATTTGGCATTGGAGCAGACGGGCTTATCTTATTGGAAAATGACGATGAGGCAGATTTTAGGATGGTATATTTTAACGCTGATGGCAATCAGGGCTCAATGTGTGGAAATGGAGGACGTTGTTTGGTGGCTTTCGCCAAGTTCCTTGGAATAATATCAAAGGAGACCGTATTCAATGCGGTTGACGGACTGCATAAGGCATCCATCAATGAAGATATCGTTGAATTGCAAATGAACAATGTAAAGGAAATCAGGACAAAGCCCAATTCCCATTTCCTGAATACGGGATCACCACATCATGTACAGATCGTGGAAGAATTGCAGGATTTTAATGTTTTCAAAGAAGGTGCTAAATTGCGCTACGGCCTTTATGGGGAAAAAGGATGCAATATAAATTTTGTTGAACCACTGGGTAACGATGCCTTTGCAGTCAGAACTTATGAACGTGGGGTGGAAAATGAAACACTTTCTTGTGGAACTGGTGTTACGGCCGTAGCAATTGCAATGCATAAAGCTAAAAAGATTACTTCGGAAATCGTTGATATCGAAACCAAAGGCGGTCGTTTGCAGGTTTCTTTTAAAGCGGATACGAGTGGATATTCAAATGTGATTTTAAAAGGACCGGCGAAACAGGTTTTTAAAGGTGAAATCAAATGGTAAACCTTAAGGGAGAACATATCTACTTAAGAGCTTTAGAGCCCCAGGACCTCGATTTTATCTATGAACTCGAGAATAATACGGATGTATGGGAAATAAGTGGTACCATCACACCTTATTCAAGACATGTTTTAAGGCAGTATTTGGACAATGCCCATCGCGATATTTATGATGTCAAACAATTGCGACTATGTATTTGTAAAAGAAATAAGGTACTTGGTTTAATAGATTTGTTCGATTTTGACCCCCACAACAAGAGAGCAGGGATTGGGATTGTCATCTTGGATGAGAAGAATCGAAATCATGGAATCGGCACAGAGGCCATTGCCCTAATTTGCAATTATGGCCTTACCACATTGGGTCTTAGACAGGTGTATGCCAATGTTATGGAAGATAACGTCTCTAGCCTACATTTGTTCAAGAAAATGGGATTTGTTGAAGTAGGTACCAAAAAAGACTGGATTCGCACAGATGAAGGTTTTAAAAATGAAGTCTTATTACAAAAGATAAAATCATAATGTATTTGAGGAAAATTTTATTATTGATAGTTGTTTTAGGTCTAATTCTTGGCGGTGTGTTCGCTTATAAGGTATATGATGCCATATTTTCACCGAACACCAAATTTGAAAATAACGAGGCGTTCATATACATACCCACCAATTCAACAATTGAGGATGTGAGCGAGCTAATGGAGCCATTATTAAAGAATCCGAAGACTTTTCTCCAAATTGCCGAAAGGAAAGGTTATAGTAGTAACGTTAAAGGAGGTAAATATGCTATTCAAAAAGGTATGAACAATAATGATATTGTAAATTCCCTAAGAAGTAACAATATCCCCGTCCAAGTGTCTTTCAACAATCAAGAAACCTTGGCCGATTTGGCCGGAAGAATATCTTCCCAGATAGAACCTGATAGCCTTACACTATTATCGGTATTAAGCGACAAGTCTTTTTATACCAACAATGGCTTTACCGAGGCTACCCAAATTGCCATGTTCATACCCAATAGTTATGAATTTTTCTGGAATGTATCCGCCGAGAATTTCAGGGATAGGATGTTAAGGGAGTATAATCGCTTTTGGAATGAGGAGCGACGAGCGAAGGCCGAGCTTCAGGGGCTGACTCCCAATGAGGTTGTCTCACTGGCTTCTATTGTACATAAAGAAACGGCTAAGGTCGATGAACGTCCAAGGGTAGCCGGGGTTTATTTGAATAGAATAAAAAAGAACATAAAGCTTCAGGCAGATCCAACCGTCATCTTTGCGTTAAAAAAGCATATGGGTAATTTTGATACTGTCATCAAAAGGGTTTTATACAAAGATCTGGAATTGGATTCACCTTACAATACCTATAAATATGCAGGCATACCTCCAGGCCCGATCACCATGCCCGATATTTCGGCCATACAGGCCGTTTTGAACCCCGAAAAACATGATTATTATTACTTCGTCGCCAATGTTGAGAACTTTGGATATCATAAATTTGCGAAAACCCTCTCACAACACAACCGAAATAAAGCACAGTATATCCGATGGATTAATAGTCAAAATATCAACAGATAGACTATTAAACCGAATTATTTGACGGGTCAACTAAAATCGCGGGTTTTTAACAAACCGATTAAATTCGCACCTATTTGCAGTCCTATCTTTGTAATGTGAAATTTAAGCAAATCACTTTTTGGTTGTAAGTCTTAAGAAAATAGAGATATGAGAAGATGTTTGGTCTTTTTTTGCTCTCTTATCATGCTTTTGATTTTTGCGAGTTTTAATTTTCTTTCTGCTGAACAAGTAGTGCCTAAAACTTTAAAAGTCAATGAACCTACTAAAGTTTTGTATCCCAAAAACAAAACTATTTTGACATCGACAACAGTTTCCCCGCCCTTTTTGGGTAGTTCTTTCATTGGTTTTAAAGAGGCTTTGGCCTTTAAGGAATCATCAGGGGACTATTTTGTTACCAATACCTTGGGTTATTTAGGTAAGTATCAATTTGGTGTAGGAACGCTAAAGTTGGTAGGTGTTTCCAATGCCTCGATTTTTTTGAATGACCCTGTACTGCAGGAAAAAGCATTTGAAACCAATATTGCCCGAAATAAATGGATA
>JAHHKH010000215.1 GCA_018679695.1 Maribacter sp. | reverse complement strand
CAGGAGCACTGTTGATTGATGCTCCGTGAGTTCCTTACTTTTCTTTTTGCCAAATAAGGTAAACAGCCAATACATAGTTATGGCACCAAGTATCAATCCCAAAAAAACCTCAATAATACTATCCATTTTTATTCCCAATTTCCCCTAAATGGGTATACTTAAATCCCTTATTGTACTTTAATCCATAACCAAATACCCTATCTAAAGAAGCATGGGAAAATAAAATAATGCCAGCCAACTGAATGATGGACAAAGAGAAGTACATGCCAACAAAATATAAAAATATGGCCAATCCTTTATGATGAAACAAATTATACGTAATAGCCCCTAACCTCTTTCCAAAAAGATAGCCCAGCATGCCAATATCGGGAGTTAGGATCAGTGCCAAAAACCACCACCACTGATACCCCAGCAATCCGAACATGAATATCCCCAGCACCAATAGCATCAATTCCTCCAACTTGATCAAAGTCTTCATGATTCCAATATTTTGTACAAAACGGGCCTGCTCGGTGATGCATCATTCTCAAAAGGTGCTAGCTGTAAATTTAGAAAATAGGTGCCGTCCTCGATGCTGTTACCTACAAAAACCAACTCAGTAATCGTTGCATTTTTACGCATTTTGCCATTAACGTACCAAAATGCCCGATGCGCCAGAAGTGCCCCTCCATCCCTTTCCTTATCAACTGAAGGCAAATCGATAAGCAAGTGCATAACACCTTTTTTTGACAAGAACTGGGCCGCTTCCTCAGTTAAATATGGTGGATTGGTGTTCAAGTATTGCTTCGATACTTTATCCTGGAGATTAGGGAGTGTCCTGATTATTACCGCGTCTCTTTTTTTGTTGCCAAAAGCATATTGCAATTGCTTTTTCGAGATCACAAAATCTTCATTTAATTTTTCAGGTGCAATGGTAATGACCTCAGCATAATAGAAATATTCCGTTAGATTTTTGTTGACCGAATGAAATTCCTCAGTGAGGTGGCCAACACATTCAGTATGCGTACCATGTGCATGGGGACTAAACCAAATATGGTTGAAGTTTATGGCTGCCCCCTCAGAAACCGATCCTACAAATTCCCCTTCGGTGTGGGGTTCTATTCGTGAGTGCTTTTTGTACCAGGCATTGACATCGGAGGTATTACCCTTCATTGGGATTGAAATATCCAAAGGATTCGATAAATCTATCTTATGGTTTCTATTATTAACTTTTATCGATGCGATCATATGCTGAATTTATTTAGACTCTGCTGTACATGAACATGGCTAACCGTTTTTAATCTCGGTTTTCCTTCCCGTACAGGAATGACAACTTAATTTAGGTCCAAATTTACCACAAAAAGATCTGAAGCGATTCCGTCTACCAAAAACTTTCCTTTTTTTGTGACCACCAAATTATCTTCGAATTGAATCAACAGTTGATTCTCTAAATATTTCTGGGCCTGTTGGTTTAGATGGCCACTATACTTTTCACCAAATTCATTTTGGATTCTTTCCAAAGAAATGCCCCAACTGGTTCGCAGACCCGTCATTACGTACTCATTGTACTTATCGGCTTTCGTTAAAAACTCGGTTTCACGAGGCAACTCATCCTTCGCTATTGCCTGAAGGTATTTTGGATTATTGCTAATGTTCCAACTTCTCGTGGTGCCATCATAGGAATGGGCCGAAGGACCAAAACCCATATATTTCTTACCCAACCAATAGGCGGAATTGTTTTTGGAATAATACCCGGGTTTCCCAAAATTGGAAACCTCATAACAATCATAGCCCTCTTGGGTAAGAACTTCATATAGTATTCGGAAATGGCTCAGGACCTCTTTTTCATCAAGGGGTTGTACTTTGCCTTTTTTAATAAAATCAGCTAAGGCCGTTCTAGGTTCCACGGTTAGGGCGTAACTCGAAATATGGGGGATATTATAGGAAAGGGCTTTGGCAATGTTCTTTTGCCAACGTTCTTTGGTCATCTTTGGAATCCCATAAATAAGGTCAATGGATATATTGTCAAAATAACGAATTGCCTCTTTGATGCCTTTTTCCGCTTCATTGGCATTGTGAGCGCGATTCATCAACCTCAAATCCTCATCAAAAAAAGATTGGACACCTATGCTCAATCTATTAATTGCACTTTTGGACAGTTCTTTCAGCTTTTCCCGGGTTAAATCGTCTGGATTGGCTTCCAACGTTATTTCCGGCTTTTCCGCAACCTGATAATTGGAATAAACTGTGTGGATTAAATCATTGATTTCACTTATGCGCAATACGGAGGGTGTTCCACCTCCAAAGTAAATGGTCTCTACAACTTCATGCTTAAATTCCTCCTTTCGTAAAACCATTTCCTTTTTCAAGGCAGAAATCATCTGTTCTTTTTTAGCCAAACTGGTCGAAAAATGGAAATCGCAATAGTGGCATGCTTGTTTACAAAAGGGTATATGAATATATATTCCGCTCACTTCTTGATTCTTCCTTCATTTTGCTTTACAAAAGCATCCCAGCCCGAATAACCCTTACCAACTTCCAACCTTCCTTCATTGTAAAAATGGCATACGGCCGCTGCCAGTCCATCAGTACTATCCAAATTCTTTGGAAGTGATTTAAGGCCCAAAGTACTCTGCAACATTTTTGCCACCTGTTCCTTACTGGCATTCCCATTACCGGTTATAGCCATCTTTATCTTCTTTGGCAGGTACTCTGTTATAGGAATTTGTCTGGATAAGCCGGCCGCCATAGCAACTCCCTGCGCACGACCCAATTTTAACATCGATTGTACATTCTTACCATAAAAAGGTGCCTCAATTGCGATTTCATCAGGGTGAAATGTGTCAATCAATTCAATGGTACGTTCAAAAATAAGCTTTAGTTTGGTATAGGGATCGTCATATTTTTTAAGCATTAATTCATTCATCTGAATGAACTGCATTTGCTTATTAACCACCTTAATGATCCCAAACCCCATAATGGTAGTTCCTGGATCGATTCCCAATATGATTTTTTCGTTGACCAATCTATTCGTTGTTTGAATTTAGTACAATAGGTATTCTAAATTTGGCACTTACAGGAATCCCTCTTTTCAATGCCGGTGCCAATGGTGGCAAATTTCTTAAACTCTGTGAAATAACCCCATTGAATTCGGGCATCAACTCATCAATACGTTTGTCCTTCCCAATATTGACGACAGTTATCTTACCGTCCTGATCAACTAAAAAGTCAACAAAGACCGTATGATCGACTCCAGGATCTATTACAAATTCAAATTCTTGCAAGGTAGCTGAAAAGTGCATCAATAATTCCGATTCAAAACATTCCCTCTGAACTGTTTTCGAAGTCGATTCGTCGCAACTTTCAAATAAAGGATAGTTGTCAACATCATTCCAATCAATGGCAAGCATCTCCTTATTGACCAATTCCTGGGTCTTTTTTTCCTTGGATTCAAATAAAACACAAGAAAAACAGCTACACAAAAACATTATGGCTATAAACTTTCGCATGGACCCTCTTTCTAGGTCGGAAATTACGATTTTTTGGGGAAATTCTGTGTAATGGCTTATTCCCGGAAGTTTAGCCAATAGTGTAACAAATACAACTTATCTTCGTCTTACCAAAAAAATTGAATTCAATGGATATTACTTTACTGGTTATAGGTTTCATACTTATGTTCGTTGGGATATTGGGGAGTTTTCTTCCGGTGCTACCGGGCCCCCTTGTAAGCTGGGTGGGGTTATTGGTCCTATCGCTTACCAAGGTTATCCCCAATGATTGGTGGTTTTTGGGAATTACCCTGGCCATTGCATTAGTCGTGTTTACATTGGATTACATTATCCCCGCTGTGGGAACCCGGAAATTCGGTGGTACGAAGGCAGGAATGTTCGGTACCATGATCGGATTATTGGTAGCTCTTTTTTTTCCCATTTTAGGGCCTATTGGGATTATCATCTGGCCCTTTGTAGGGGCATTGGTTGGCGAACTCATGAACAAGGCCGACAAAAAAACGGCTACGAAGGCCGCATTTGGTTCCTTTATTGGGTTTTTGACCGGGACTTTCCTAAAATTCGTGGTAACTATAGTTTATTTAGGGCTTTTTATCTTCCAGGCCTGGGAATATAAGGCCGATTTATTCCCTTTTTTCAACTAATCCATCCATACCACTTTGTTTGTTATCGGGCTTCGTGTTCCGTCTGGTATTTCGCTATCATAATGACCCATGTAGAAGAATCCGAGACACTTTTCACCTTCGGCTAATTCAAAATGTTCATCCATATAATTGATGAGTCCTGGAGAACTCCAATAGCATCCTATTCCCAATTCCACGCAGCAAAGCCACATATTTTGAACAGCCATGGCAACGGCGGCAACTTCCTCCCATTCTGGTAGACTTTCTTTGGCATCGCGCTGCATACAGATAACAATTACAGCTGCAGATTGAATTGGGTTTTGATAAAGCTTTTTAGTTTTTATCTGCTTAGGACGTTCTTCAACTTCTTGGTATTTTTCTGAAAGAAACTGTCCTAATTTCTCTTTGGATTCCCCTAATAACACTTTGAAACGCCAAGGTTCGGTCTTTTTGTGGGTAGGAGCCCAATTTGCTGCTTCCAAAATACGGTCGATAACATCTTTAGCTATTGGTTTACCATTGTATTGTGCAGGGAAAACCGAACGTCTTTCCTTGATAAGTTTGAAAATCATATTTGCAATTTTTGCTTAAAACTACTACTTATTCATGTATTCTTAAAAAGTAGGTCAATGCAATGCTGTAATGCTGGATTTCTATTGTCCGATTTCCAAATAACCGAAAGGACCGCTCTTTGAGGAATTCTTTTAAGTTGTATGAATTTCACGTCCATTTGAAAGCCATGTTGCAAAGAGGTCGGAACAATGGCTATCCCCATATTATTTTCCACCAGTTTGAAAATGGTCTGGGCGTGTACCGACTTGTGGGATATTTTAGGGGTGAATCCTGCTTCCTCGCAGATACTCATGATCGTATCGTAATATAACGGACTGTAATCCTGGGAAAAAAGAATAAAACTTTCAGCCGATAGTTCATTTACTCCTTTGAATGTCTTAACATTCAGTTTGTGGTCCTTAGGCAAAACCACTGAAAAGGTGTCTTCGAAAACAGGACGCAGCTCAATTCCTTTGGGTACGCGGGCCAAGCGCACAAAACCGAAATCGAG
>JAHHKH010000194.1 GCA_018679695.1 Maribacter sp. | reverse complement strand
TTCGCAACCTCCTTCAAGGATTCAAAACGACCGGAAGCACCTCCATGACCAGCATCCATATTAATATCGAACAACAAAAGATTATTGTCGGTTTTGACCTCCCGGATTTTTGCTACCCATTTTGCCGGTTCAAAATATTGTACCTGGGAATCATGCAATCCTGTTGTGACCATTAAATTGGGATACTCTCTTGGTATAACGTTATCATAGGGAGAATATGATTTCATGTAATCATAATATTCCTTCTCATTGGGATTGCCCCATTCATCGAATTCCCCGGTGGTCAACGGTATTGAATCATCGAGCATTGTGGTCACTACGTCAACAAATGGAACTGCTGCGATTACCCCATTATAAAGTTCAGGGGCCATGTTTATAACCGATCCCATCAATAATCCTCCGGCGGAACCTCCCATGGCATATAAATGTTCCGCACTTGTATAATTCTTTTCAATTAAATGCTTTGAACAGTCTATAAAATCTGTAAAGGTGTTCTTCTTCTTCAACAATTTACCATCTTCATACCATTGCCTTCCCAAGTATTGGCCACCTCTAATATGGGCTATTGCATAGACAAAACCCCGATCTAACAAACTAAGCCGTGTCGAAGAGAAATAGGGGTCAATGGTTGCCCCATATGACCCATATGCATATTGCAAGACAGGAGTATTGGAGTCTATCTTTGTGTCCTTGTGATAAACAATTGACATGGGCACCTTGACACCATCCCTTGCTGTAGCCCAGATTCTTTCGGATTTGTAATTCTCCTTTTTGAACTTTCCGCCCAGGACTTCCTGTTCTTTCTTAACTACTTGCTCTCTGGTTCGCATGTTAAAATCTATTACAGAACTAGGCGTAGTCATTGAATTATAGACGTACCTCAAAGTGTCGGTATCGAATTCGGGATTTCTGCTTACATAAGCCGTATATGTCTCACTTTCAAAAGGTAAATAATAACTGTCTTTATGGTCCCAACGTATTATTTTCAACTTGTTCAAACCATTCTCGCGTTCAGATACCACATAATATTCCTTGAAAATATTTATATCCTCGAGCAAAACCTCATCCCGATGAGGGATAAATTCTTTCCAATTTTCCGAGGATGTATTGGCTTCTTCTACCTTCATCAATTTAAAATTCTTGGCTTTATCCTTATTTGTGAGAATATAAAACGAATCCCCATAGTGTGAAATGGAATACTCCAATCCTCTTTCTCTAGGGGAAAATACTTTAAAATCCGCGTCTGGGGTATCCGCATTTAGAATATGAAATTCTGAAGTCAACGTACTATAACAACCAATGATGATATACTTTTTTGATTTTGATTTATAAACGTAGGTTCCAAATGTTTCATCCTCTTCGTGATAAACCATTTTATCCTCAGAAGTATCAGTCATGAATTTATGACTGTAAATTTTGTCTGATCTTAATGTTGTCGGATCTTTTTTACTGTAGAACAAGGTTTTATTGTCATTGCCCCAGACGGATCCACCAGTGGAATTATCGATCTTATCAGGAAATACTTTACCCGTTTCCAAGTTTTTTATTTGTATTGTATATAATCTTCTAGAAATGGTATCGATCCCAAATGATGCTAATTTATTGTCAGGACTTATTGCGATTCCCCCTAAATTGAAAAATTCATGCCCTTCTGCCATTTCATTGCAATTGAACATGATTTCCTCAGGTGCGTCCAAAGAACCTTTATGGCGACTATAGATTGGATATTCCTTACCGGTCTCATATCGGGTTACATACCAATACCCGTTTTGTTTATAAGGTACCGATGAATCATCCTCCTTGATTCTTGACTTCATTTCTTCAAATAAATCGGTTTGAAAGGCCTTTGTATGGGCCGTTAACTTGTCATAATAGGCATCTTCCTTTTCTAAATGGGCAATTACCTCAGCGTCATCGCGATCGTTTAGCCAATAGTAATCATCAACTCTTGTATCGCCGTGAATTGTTAATTCCTTTGGTGTTTTTTTGGCAACGGGGGATTCGGATTTCGTCATAGTATTCTTTTCATTTTGGCAAGAAACAACTAATGTAAGGCTTGCCATAAAAACTAGCATTCTTTTTCCTAAGTGTATCATACAGGATTTTTATGTCGGCGCAATTTAGTAATTTTGAACTTAGCATTTAAAATATAATCTATGTTTGGAGACATGATGGGTATGATGGGTAAACTCAAGGAGACACAAGAAAAAGTAGAAGCCACCAAGAAAAGATTGGATACGGTCTATCTTCAGGAAAATTCATCCGATGGCTTGTTATCCATTTCGATTACTGCGAATAGGACCATAAAGGAAATCAAGATAAATGACAGTCTGTTGGCAGATAAGGAACAACTTGAGGACTATTTGGTCTTAACCTTGAACAAGGCTATTGAAAAAGCTTCTAAAGTGAATGAAACCGAACTTGCAGCAGTTGCGAAAGAAGGAATACCGAATATTCCTGGAATGGATTCGTTATTCAAATAATGGTTTGGCAATTTTTATGATTTAGTAAAATTATCAAAATGAAAAAAGTCCTACTATTATTCCTCTTACCATTGCTTTTAAGCGCTCAGGCAGATTTGAAGGTCGTTAAGGATTCTAAATGGTTGACAGATTATGAAAAAGCCTTGAAAGTGGCTAAAAAAGAAAGTAAGAATGTATTGGTCTTTTTTACCGGTAGTGACTGGTGTCCACCCTGCAAAATGCTCAAAGCAGATTTATTTGATTCGACGGCTTTCAAGGAAATCTCAGAAGACTATGTGTTATTATACGTAGATGTACCCAGAAATAGGGACCTACTTACTCCAGAACAATTCGCCCACAACAAAGAAGTTATGGGAAAATATAACAAAAAAGGGGTTTTCCCCTTACTAAAAATAGTTAATTCCCAAGGAAATACATTGGATGAATATTCAGGTTACAGCATGAATGGCGAAGTTCAAGATCATTTGGAATTGTTGAATAAGTACAAATAAAGGACATTAAGCGATTGGCAAGTAAAAAGGGCATCCCTAAACAGGATGCCCTTTTAT
>JAHHKH010000305.1 GCA_018679695.1 Maribacter sp. | reverse complement strand
CATGATAAATGTAGGCCAGTCCCTTTAAAATTCCTTCCAACTTTAGTAGTGTTTATAAAATCACTACCAAGGTATTGTTGGGTTTAATGGCAATTACATACTTTTAAACCATAAAACCGGAGTAATTGTTAAGTCTCATCTTTATCGTGGTGTTCATCTTTTGTTTTGCAATAGCCATTGCATCGATATTGATTGGGCACAGCTTTGTATTGACCTACAATACAGATTTTCATAGAAATTATCTCTATTATCTTATAACCTTTTACAGTTTTGCCATTTATGCCATTTGGGGCCAGATTATAATGCGTGTCTTGTTATCTTCAATTGATACCGGTAGTGAACAGATTGGGATAATAGCCAATTTTTTACCCATATTGGGTGTCCCTTTTCTTCTTATTTCGTGGATTATGTTAATTAAAATGGGGTATTCGCTAGTTGAGGCACCAATGAAGAATAATCTGATGCGAATACATTTTATTATTTTTCTTGTACTGGTCCCTTTGTTATGGGCCTTGTACACCTTATGGGATAAAAGTAATTGGTTTTACGGCCAAGAGTTGGCATATCTTCAAGTAGGTATAATCTCGTTCATTGAGTTGGTCTATTTGCTCTTTTTCATAACTACGGTTTTACGCGGATTGCGAATACAGAACAGAAGCAATCCGCAAATTGTCAAACGCTTTACCTGGCTGATACTTTTGGCGTTTCTAATTCGAACTGTCGTAATACCTTTTCATTTTGGAAGCCCATGGATAATTGCTCCCCTTATTTTGGTTTATTTCCTATCGAACTTCATTCCCTTGTTTTATTTGAAGTTGAATTCCGATTTGACCTTTACACCCATTTATGCCGAAAATCCGGTTGAGGAGAAGAAGGCGTTGATTTACAAAAAATATGAAATATCCAAGCGTGAAAGGGAAATCGTGGAACAGATCTGTAAGGGTAAGACCAATCAACAAATTGCGGATGAGCTGTTTATAAGCTTACAGACTGTAAAAGACCATACCCATAGAATCTATACCAAAATAGGTATTAATAGCCGTATGAAACTTGTTCAATTGGTAAATGGTTAAATGAATTATAGGTTGAGCACAACGCTGGGATTCATTTCTTACCAAACCAACTATTTTATATCTTCTAAATGGAATGACCCAAAAAAGTAAGGTGAATTGAATTTGATTCGTTAATTTAATAGTTCAATCAATAAAATCAACATATGAAATTAGGGGCATTTTCGGTAAGTCTTAGTGTTAAGGATCTTAAGGCTTCAAAACAATTTTATGAAAATCTGGGGTTTTCTGTTTTTGCAGGTGAAATGGAGCGCAACTACCTCATCATGAAAAATGGGAATACCAATATTGGATTATTCCAAGGCATGTTCGAGAACAATATTCTGACGTTCAATCCCGGTTGGGATACAAATACCAACAAGGTAGATAACTTCGATGATGTGCGGGCTATCCAAAAGGAGCTCAAGAACAAAGGCATAGGTTTGTTAAGTGAAGCTGATGAAACCGCATCGGGCCCAGCCAGCTTTATGTTCATGGATCCCGACGGAAATACCATACTTATTGATCAGCATGTTTAGAATCATAGATTTTAGATTTTTGAATAACCGATTGCCATAGTTGAACAAGTGCATAGGAAATTGAATCTGTTCACAAGTGTTGCGTATCCTATCGATGGAATACCTTGGGAAATCTCAAAGGATCAAACACTAATATACTTCTATTGCAAAAAACCATAAGCTATTAATATTTACTTCCTATGGACAAAGTCAAGAACAAATCCTTTATCAAATGGCTCGAAATACTTCAACAGGAGAGTTGGCAACTTGAATTATTGATTTCGGGTTTTGCCATATTTCTATTGGTAGGAGCTTATGATCAGGTTGCTAGCCTTGAACACAAAATAGTGCTGCTGTTATCAGGAAATATCTACTACTCTATCTTGTTTATCCCCTTTCGGGTATTAATAGGTGCATGGCTTGTTCTACTTATCAATCTTGTTATCCATGTTTTATTGCGAGGACTTTGGATCAGCACTATAGGACTGCGTTATATATCTGGGGATATTGATTTTGATCTTCTAAGGTTCAGTCCAAAATTCGATCATTTTCTAAAAAGGAAAATTGTAAGCTTTGACACGTATATACAGCAACTCGAAAAATTATGCAGTGTTGTTTTTGGCTTTACTTTCCTCATCATCTTTTTATTGATATCGGCGGGGCTTTTTGTGATTGGCATAATTATCTTTGCATGGATCCTGGATGGGGTTAGCTCACAATATGGAGGAACCTGGATCCTGCCCATTCTACCTTTTTACCTTGCGTATTTATTCGGAGGGATTATCTATTTCCTGGATTTCATTTCATTGGGCTGGATAAAAAGGAACGTCGGCTTTGCCAAATTCTACTATCCACTATATCGCTTTTTTGGAATAATTACACTTGCGTTCATCTATCGTCCTATTTATTACAATATGGTGGATAACAAATTTGGTCGGAAGGTGGTGTTGTTCCTTATTCCTTATGTGTTATTGATTACGCTGATAGTAGGTCTGTCTTTTAAGACTCAGGCCTATTTGCCGGATAATCGTGAACTACACTCCATCACCAATAACTATTATGATGATACTGCAGATTTACAAATGACATCCTACTCGGCAAGTATGAACTCGAAATTTGTCAAAAACGGATTTGCTGAATTATATCTGCCTTATGTCGCACGTTCGGATGATCCAGTAATAGCTGCCCTGTGTCCCGACTTGCAACCAGCTAAAACCGGCCTATTTATCTTTGGTGGGCGAGACCGGGTACGAACTAGGATGAATGCCGAAGAGACATTGAACTGCCACGCCCAAAGATTTAAGATCTATGTCAATGATTCGCTTTTTAATAATATTAACTACCGGTTTCATGAACACCCGACAAGAGAAAATATTGGATTATTTACAATATTGGATGTCGGATATTTACCTCGAGGAGAACATGCGATAAAAATCAATGTGAAATTCCTTGAGCAAAATAATGGTAAGGATACTTTGGTTATGCGTGAAACCAATATTATTCCTTTTTGGAAAGAATAGCATTGGAATTGATTTTATATAGTTTAGTGGAAATGTTAAGAATGGAAAAAAGAAACTTGGCAAGAATGGTCATTTTTGCATGTTTGACGACATTACTATTTACTTGCAGTAACTCAACAAAAGAGGGGAAACATCTCTTTATTCTATCAGGACAATCGAATATGAGCCTTTTGGATCCAGATACCTCTTTTATCCCAACTTTGGAAGCTGAATTCGGAAAAGATAATTTGATTGTAGTCAAAAATGCTGAAGGAGGCCAGCCTATAAGGCGATGGTATAAGAATTGGAAACCCTTACATGGCGAACAGCCTAAGGTCGAAAACGATTTGTATGAATCACTAATGACAAAGGTATATTCCACAATTGCAAATCAGCCTATTAAAACCGTTACCTTTATTTGGATGCAGGGTGAACGTGATGCACGCGAAAAACATGGTGAAGTATATCAGCAAAGCCTCGAAGGACTATACAATCAATTAGTTTTGGACTTAAAAAGAGAGGACATCAACTTTATTATTGGCAGATTAAGCGATTTTGATATGGGGAACACCAATTATCCCCACTGGACTATGATTCGAAAGATTCAGGTTGATTTGGCGGAATCGAATCCTCGTTTCGGATGGATCAACACCGATGATCTCAACGATGGCGTAAATAGTAAGGGAGAAGCTATAAAAAATGATTTGCACATGTCTGAAGAAGGTTATTCAATCATGGGCAAACGCTTTGCGGACAAAGCCATTCAATTAATCCTGTTGAACAATAAATTATAAGAGGTGGGTTCTTTTTTGGAAATTTTAACTCATGATACGGCCCCTTCTACCAAAGTTGAAGCACTTAAGCAAAATATTTCTGTGAAATCTTTTGACAAAGGTTCGGTATTGCAGCGTGGCGGCGATATGGTTGCAAGGATTTATTACGTCAAAAAAGGGTTGCTACGTAGCTATACCATAGACCATAAAGGCAAGGAGCATATTTTTATGTTCGCACCTGAAGGTTGGATTATTGCTGATGGTGCCGATTTTGCATCACCCTGTCAGCTTTTTATAGATGTACTCGAAGATTCCGAAATCGAAATAGTAGACAAAAAGATATTCGAAGAAGTATTTATCCCACTCACTTTAGAAAGTGATAAGCAGCGAACAGCTGCAATGATCAAAAGAATGGCTGTACTACAAGAACGCGTGATTATGCTTATGAGCGCATCGGCCTTAGAACGCTATGAACATTTTAAGGCTACCTATCCACGAATCATGCAACGCGTGCCGCAGCGGATGATTGCATCCTATTTAGGCATAACCCCGGAAGCCCTAAGCAAGGTCAAGAGTGAAAAAGCAAGGAGCAAATAAGCCAAATCCAATTCTTAATCTAGATTAATGCACAGCTCCTTTATAGTAAGGATATTTGCTTCGTAAAATGAGTCATTTGAAGATTCCAATAATCGTACAGTTGATTGCCGAACTACATCTGACATTTAAAGAACAATAAAATTCAACAGATGAAAAAAATAATAGCAATAGGTGGTAGCAATAGTAAAGATTCCATAAACAAAAAATTAGCAGAATACGCCGCTAACCAGATAAAGGACTCAAAGACTCTTGTTGCTGATTTAAATGAATTTGAACTACCCCTTTATGGTGTGGATTTGGAAAAGGAAATGGGGATTCCTGAAAATGCCATGAGACTTAATGGATTATTGGAAGAAGCAGATGGTTTTGTTATTTCCATGGCAGAACATAACGGATCTTTTACATCGGCTTTTAAGAATACTATAGATTGGTTGTCTAGAATAAATCAAAAAGTTTGGAAAGATAAGCCAATGTTATTAATGGCCACCTCTCCTGGAGGTCGAGGTGGTGCAACGGTTCTTGGAGCAGCAAAAACCGCATTTCCTTTTTTAGGAGGAAATGTCATTGCTGATTTCTCCTTACCTTCTTTCTATGATAATTTTACAGAGGAAGGTTTAAAAAATGAGATTATGAAAAAAGACCTGGATAAAAAAATCCAAGAGTTTCAGGCAACAATTTAAATGATGAGGTTATGAATAAAAAAGTAAGCACATTGATTCCTGCCTTTGATATAGATATGGGCGGTATTCCCTTGAAGCAGGCGCTACCAACAAATAATGTACAACAGGTAGATCCTTTTCTATTATTACACCACGGCACACTAAAGTATAGAAAAAATGGAAAGGCCATACACCAAGGTGTAGGAGCACATCCCCATCGGGGGTTTACACCGGTGACTTTTATTATCGATGGTGAAATACATCATCGCGATAGCCGGGGCAATAACCAAATTGCGAAGAAAGGTGAGGTACAATGGATGCATGCGGGGTCGGGTATTGTTCATAGTGAACGCCCTTCACAGGACTTAATGGATAGAAATGGATCCAATGAGATGATTCAGCTATGGGTAAATTCCCCGGCCAATAAAAAAATGCAGGAACCCAGTTATCAATATGTTCCAAAACAAGATATCCCATTTATCGATTCTGAAAACAAGAACATACGTACCAAAATAATAGTTGGCGATTATGGTTCCTTAAAAGGAAAAATAGTGCCCGAGAGTGAACTATTGGTATTATGGAGTGAAGCTAAAGGACCGGGGGCGCAGTCTTTTACTATTTCCAAGGGTTTCAATACCATGATCTACACCATTAAAGGAAATCTGAAAGTCAATGGTTATGGACTCGTCGAGAAAGAGAATTTGGTGGTTTTTGAGAAAGAAGGTGAAATTATTGAAGTTTCAACCGATGGTAAAGCTGAATTTCTGGTACTTTCAGGCAAACCTTTGGATGAAAAGGTAGTTCAGCACGGTCCCTTTGTCATGAACTCAGAAACCGAGATTCTTGAGGCCATGCGCGATTATCAAATGGGTAAAATGGGAATACTTATTGAGGAATAACAGGTGTATTGGGATTTTTCGAACACCTATTTATCATTAGCATATAAGGCTTCTTTGGGGGTCCTCCCCAAAAATACTAGCAAAGGTCTACCCTAGATTGTTGAATGCATATCATAATCATGGTTTTCCTATGGATTTATTAGTATATTTAATTGGAACCATTGTACAAACACTTGATTTGACATGCATATTGCTCAAAACAAGTGAATTAAGCTATGATAAAATGGAAAGGTATTATCCAGACTTTTTAAGCCAACTAGGGGATTTCAATTTGGAAGTATTGGAAAGAAGTGAGTACTCTATTTATGCCTTATCCAGAGATTTGAGGTTCACCTATTTCAATCCAGCGTGGTTTCGATTTGCAACTAAAAATGGATTTGACAAAGCAGCTGCTAAAAAACTGGCACTAGGTTCTTCAGTCTTAAAGTGGATCAGAGGTCTTAGACTTAAATGCTACTTACGAAATAATTATAAAAAGGTAATACGAACCGGTAAAATCTGGCATTTCGATTATGAATGTTCCAGTCCGAGTGAGTATCGGTTATTCCATCAAATTGTGCATCCCTTATACAAAAAATCCGGAGTGCTGATCATCAATACAGAAATGTTCAAATTGCCAATGAGCACTATGAACCGTAAGACTTTCCATGTTATTGAAGATAGGTATATTCAATCTGACGGACAAATTGTTCATTGCGGCAATTGTCGCCATACTCGAAGGGCAGATGAGCCCGATTTATGGGATTGGGTACCAGAATGGATAGATAAACTCCCTGCTAATTATCGCCTATCAATTTGTCCAACCTGTGAACATCTTTACAAAGAAACTTGATTCCGACTCTAGGTTCTTGTGGACCTACCCATTACAGGTTTGAACTCCTAAAACCTTATAATTATAAGATATTCATGACATTTATCATTTGTCGGCCCTTAGGTAAATATTACCTTCATTCACTTAACTCAAAGAGATTCATTATGACAACCAAAAAAGATGACAAAAGTTCATGGGCCATTGGTGGTATGACCCTAGTAGGTGTTGGGGTTGGCCTCATTTTTGTCCAAACAGCCCCATTGATAACCGCTGCATCTATAATTATAGGTATTGGGATAGGTCTTGTAATTACTTCGCTGCTATCCAGAAGTAAGGATTAATAATGGAGCCAGTGGTTTTTTGAATTGAAACTATGCTTAAATTTTTTAGAAAAATCCGTAAAAATTTATTGACCGAAAATAAATTTAGTAAATATCTATTTTACGCCATTGGAGAAATATTACTAGTGGTCATTGGGATATTGATTGCACTGCAGATCAATAATTGGAACAATGGAAGAATTGAGAGAATGGAGGAGGAAAAATCGTATTTGAATATTAAACGACAAATAATTGATGATAAGAATGATTTGCTAAAAGTTATCGATTACAATGACTATTTTTCCCGTGCATACCAATATGGGATTAAAATCATAATGTCAGGAAACCGGTCAAAAATAGATTCATTGGCCCTAGTTACTATGAGTCTCTCACAATTCTCTGATTTTCATAATAGTGGCAATATTTATCAAACCTTGGTAAATAGTGGGGATTTGAAATTGTTGAAAAATTCCAAAATCACCAGCGCTGTTCAAAAGCTGGAAACAACCTATGTGTTCACCAATAAGCTGGAAAATATACATTGGGAACTCATTATTAATGAATTATCCCCCGAATTGAAAGGAGTCATTGATTATACCACTGTCAAGGCAGTAGAGCCTGATAAGCTATATAGCATTGAACTTAAAAATATATTTTTCGAGATTATTGAATTAACCAAACTCAAGAATACAATTTATAAGCAGGCATTGGTCGAAATTGATTCTATTACAAATTATATAGATCAAGAATTAAATCCTCCCTTAATTGAATGATCAACAATGATGAAAGCCGTTATTTATACAAGATATGGCCCACCGGATGTTCTTCATTTAGAAGAGGTGGAAAAACCCATTCCCAAAGACAATGAAATCCTTATTAAAATACATGCGACTACAGTTACCTCAGGTGATGTACGCCTTCGTAAACCGGACCCTTTTTTAACAAGGTTCTTTTTTGGTTTATTTAAACCAAAAACTTCCATATTGGGCGTTGATCTTGCGGGAGTTGTTGAAGCTATTGGGAAAGAGGTAAAACTGTTCAAAGTTGGAGATAAGGTCTTTGGTTCAACCTTTGACTTTGGGCTGGGCGCTTATGCTGAGTACAAATGCATGCCCGAGGAATCCGTACTGACCACAATACCCGCAAATTGTTCCTTTGAAGAAGCTGCTGCCCTTTTTTTTGGAGGACATACCGCATTACATTTTTTAAGGAAGGGAAACATACAAAAAGGACAAAAAGTGCTTATATATGGTGCCTCAGGTGCCTTAGGAACTAACGCAGTACAACTTGCTAAATATTTTGGGACGGAGGTTACGGGCCTATGCAGCACAAAGAATTTGGATATGGTCAAAGCCCTTGGAGCGGACAAGGTAATAGATTACACAAGGGATGATTTTACCAAAAACGGTGAAACTTACGACATTATTTTTGATACTATAGGAAAAAGTCCGTTTATGGGGTGCATTGGGTCATTAACTAAAAACGGCCATTTTGTAAGGGCAGTACACTTGAGCCTCTCCCCTGTGCTAAAAGGAGTTTGGGTCTCCCTTACCAGTACCAAGAAAGTGATTGGTGGTGCAGCACATGAAAAAGTTGAAGACTTAATCTTCCTCAAGGAACTGATGGAAACCGGAGCATTGAAACCTGTAATTGATCGAACTTACACATTGGAACAGGTTCCCCTGGCCCATGCCTATGT
>JAHHKH010000185.1 GCA_018679695.1 Maribacter sp. | reverse complement strand
TCCCTGCTGTGTTGACTTGGAGTACCAATTCAGACCCACTAGATACAGCTGATCATTTACTAAGTCCAATTGCTACTACTGCCGACACTTATTATGGTTTTTTCTATGATGCTTTAAACTCATGTGCTAGTCCTGTATTGCCAGTGACCTTGACTTTAAATACAACGCCTTCTGCAGGAACCCCTAATAATGCTAGTGTTTGTAACACAAACGAAAGCGGTCAACCCACTAATTTGGATTTGGATGATCAACTAGCCAATGCGGACCCAGGGACATGGTCCTTGACAAACGCACCTTCAGGAGCTAGTGTTACGATCGGTGCTGATAATTCAGTGGAATTTTTTGGCCAGCCCTTGGGTAATTATGCATTTACATATACCACTTCGGATGCCACAGCACCCTGTATTGAACAAACAGCTGTATTGACCATTACGGTAATAGACTGTACTTTACCGTGTAATGCGGGAACAACGGCACCAGTATTAAATCCTGATGTTTCAACATTTTATTGTGATGTAATCGATGGAAGTTTAAGCGCGTATACCGATAGTACCGCTCCAGCAGGTACTAATTTAACTTGGAGTACGCTTTCTGATCCTTTAAACGTCAATGCCCATTTGACAGATGAACAAGTGGCAAATCCCGGTAACGATGGTTCTTATTTCGCTTTTTTCTATGATGCGGTCAATGCCTGTGCCAGCCCTACATTGGAAGTGGAGATTACCCTAAATACAATACCTGTAATATCGGCCACCACAGACGACGGAACATGTGGTCCGGGAGATGTCACCCTAACCGTTACCGGTAATACACTTGGTAGTATTGAACCACCCACATTTAATTGGTATGACAGTCAAATCGGAGGTAATTTATTGGTCGATGGTTCAGATTCTGTTACCTTTACGATTGATGCAACCACGACCTATTATGTGGAAGCCGAAGCGAACGGATGTGTTTCAGAAAGAGTTGAAGTTATAGCTACGGTTTATCCATTACCATCCGCAGGTATCCCGGCTAATGCCTTTGCTTGCAGTGTTTCCGCTAATGGACCAACCATTGTTGATCTGGATGATTTGATTACAGGCGAAAGTACAGGGGAATGGTCGGTAACTACCGATCCGTCAAATACAATATCAATTGGAATTGGTAATATAGTAATTTTTGACGATAGGCCCGATGGCGATTATGTTTTCACCTATACCACTACCGATGCAACTCCGCCATTTTGCGATAATGTGTCTTCGGAAGTGACTATTTCCGTGAATGATTGTGATGTCGATACGGATTCGGATGGTCTATTGGACGGCATTGAGGTGACCTTGGGCACCGATCCCAATAATGTTGATTCCGATGGGGACGGCATTGAGGATGGCGTGGAAGTAGGTGATGATACGGAGAATCCCTTGGATGAGGATGAGGATGGGATTATAGATGCCCTGGATTCCAATATCGCGGATACCGATATGGATGGTGTTGTGGATCAGTTAGATCCTGCAAATACCGATCCCTGTGTACCGGACCCGAACAATGAATTTTGTGTAGCGACTGTAGACTTGGAAATTACTAAGACCGCGGATGATGATTTCTTGAATGTGAACGAGCAGTTGACCTTCACGATCACAGTGACCAATATTTCCGATATTAGCGCAACATTGATCCAGGTGGAAGAAGTACTTGATTCGATAGGTTTCGATTATGTTTCGCATTTCACTGGACCTGGCGATGGGGTATATGATGAGGTGGCTGGGCTTTGGGATATTCCGATGTTGGCACCCCAGGAAAGTGCCACACTGGTAATTTTGGTTGAAGCACGGAACTTTGGGGAGTATGTGAATACGGTAACGATTTTGGGATCTTCCCCTGCTGATGTCGACCTTGAGAATAATGAGGCCTCCGTTGGGATAGAGATCAATGAACGAAGTAATAACGAATGTGGATTTCTTTTCAACCAGTTTTCGCCCAATGGTGATGGTACCAATGATTTCTTGGTCATAAACTGTATAACGAATCCCGAGTATTCCGGTAATTCGTTGGAGATCTATGACCGATATGGCAATCAGGTATTTGCCATTAGTGGCTATGATAATACTTGGGATGGCACCCGTAATAATAATGATCTACCTAAAGGAACCTACTTCTATGTATTGGATTTAGGGGATGGATCCGAGATCAGAAAAGGTTGGATCCAAATCATAAGATAAGCAGATAATGATTCAAAGAACACACAATTTTTTATATAGAAAGATTCTTTTTGTCTCCCTAATGGTATTCTTGATATCTTTTACGATGTTAGGACAAAAAGAACCCCAGTATACCCAATACATGTATAATATTGGTAGTTTTAACCCAGCATATGTGGGTACTGTCGAAACCCCTGAAATTGTCGGTCTTTATCGTGCCCAATGGATTGATGTTCCCGGGGCACCGAGAACATTCAGGTTTGGTGTCAATATCCCATTGGCCAACGAGAAGACGGGTCTGGGATTTAATGTGGTGAGTGATCAATTGGGACCTTGGACGCAAACCTATGTAGATGTGGCGTATTCATATCAGGTGAACGTTGCTGATGACATAAAACTATCTTTTGGATTGGATGCAGGAGGCTCTTTTTTGGATGTTGATTTCACAAAGGGGGACTTTGAGATTGAGAACGAACCACTGTTGAACGAACAAACCATCAATAAGTTTTACCCAACGATTGGGGCAGGAACCTTTTTATACTCGGATGATTGGTACGTGGGACTTTCAATTCCCAATTTTTTGACCAATGGCATTTATAACGATGAAGTTGCTGTTCTAGTTGAGGATAAAGTACAATTCAATTTTATCGGGGGGTATGTTTTTGACCTGTCTGAAACATTGAAATTCAAACCCGCCTTTATGCTCAATTACTTGCAAGGTTCACCGGTAAATATGAATTTATCAGCTAACTTTCTAATTAATGATGTATTCACTGCTGGCGCATCCTATAGGTTGGACAATGCCATAAGTGGACTGGCTGGTTTTCAAGTTTCCAGTGGAATGTTCGTTGGTTATTCGTACGATTACAATACCAATCGATTTGGTGAATTCAACAATGGTTCACATGAGATAATACTTAAATTTTATCTTGGTAAAGGAAGTAGTAGGCAGCCCAAAACCAAAAATGCGAAGGGCAAACCCAAACAAATAGACACCCCTAGGTTCTTTTAATAAAATAATGAATGAAGACATTAAAATGAAAACAAAAGCATTAATAGTATTCTGTTTTACGTTGTTCGCGACTTCTTTCGGACAGGAAAAAAGGTCGAAGGCAGATATTTTATTTTATGGCTATGATTATAAAAATGCTATTGTGGAATACCAGCGGGAAATGGCAAAAGCACCATTGAACAATGGCCAATTATTAAACTTGGCGGATTCCCACTACAAATTGGGCAACTATAAAGATGCCTCAAGGC
>JAHHKH010000179.1 GCA_018679695.1 Maribacter sp. | reverse complement strand
CTGCCCAGGGGAAAGATACGATAGGCAATGGAAAAACCATTCAAAACCATGTGGGCGAGTTAACGGCGTTGGGAAGTGAATTCCGGTCATTCTTCAATCCAGAAATCGGCAATATTTTCATCATTGGTCCTTTAAGTTCAATATTTCTCAACGATTTGGAAGGAAAATCCTTGGGAGCCCTTTTGATTGGACCCTACGGCATTTTAAGAGGTCTGGGTATATCGCAAGAGATCGCCAAGGCCCATTTATCAGCTTTGAAAAAAGGCGGGTATTTAATGATCGTTAGGGGTTTTGATGATCAGTTAAACGATTTGAAAAATCTTTTGGAGCCAGAAATGGTTAATAAGATTGGATTGCAATAGGAAGTTGAACAATTTAAATTATACTTCAATCTCGAGACCGATCGGGCAATGATCAGAGCCATAAACATCGGAAAATATGTTAACCGATTTAATATTATCGACTAATTTGGAGCTCACTAAAAAGTAATCGATACGCCAACCCGTATTTCGTTCACGTGCCTTAAAGCGATAACTCCAATAGGTATAGGCCACCTCATCTGGATGTAGGTATCTATATGAATCGACAAATCCTGAATTGACAAAATTGTCCATGCCATCAATTTCGATTTGGGTGTATCCCGCAGTCTTATTATAATTGGCCTTATCGTTTTTCAGGTCGATCGATGTATGGGCCACATTAAAATCCCCACAGACGATGACCGGTTTATTTTTTTCCAGATTTTTGAGATATGCCAAAAAATCGGAATCCCATTTTTTCCGATATTGTAAGCGTTCCAATTGCTGTCCCGAGTTGGGTACATAAACATTCACCAAATAAAATTCAGGGTACTCCGCGCATTGGATCCTGCCTTCTAGATCATGTTCGGGAACTTCCATGTCATTTATTATCGTAATCGGCTTCTTCTTACTCAACAAGGCGGTTCCCGAATAGCCCTTTTTTTCGGCCGAGTTAAAATGATTGTAATAGGAGTTTAGTTGCGATAGCGCTTTTTCGACCTCATCATCCTGGGCCTTCGTCTCTTGCAGGCACAGAATATCTGGA
The DNA here is from genome assembly GCA_018679695.1 of Maribacter sp. Classification (GTDB taxonomy): domain Bacteria; phylum Bacteroidota; class Bacteroidia; order Flavobacteriales; family Flavobacteriaceae; genus Maribacter_A. The sequence goes on along the minus strand of JAHHKH010000179.1, from coordinate 1,727 downwards.
TTTAAATTTTGAATTGATTCGAAAAAATCTTTTTTGACAATTGCACGAATTCCGTTAACGTTCCAAGAAATAATATTCATAACCATGCTTTATTCTGAACTAAAGATAGCCATAAAGTAATTTATACCCAGCCTGGAACACCGGTATCAAAAGATTCTTTTGAAATAGGACCATTCCTTCATACCTTATTAAATATAACCTATGGTTACATGTAATTTTAAGTATTCGTCCTACATATACTTGGTGAGAAATCGGAAGAAATCCTTTTTTAGATCGGCATACAATTGCCTTTGGGTTTCCATAAGGTCTCTAAATTCCAAATGTTTTTTAACCAATACCGTGTCGAGAACATCTTTACCTGCCATACTTTGACCCGCAATTTGGGATTCATGTTTCTCAATATCTTCCAATAGATCATCTATTTTACCCCCGTGGAGTATAATTTGGTTTTGAAAATGCTCTAATTGTACCATAACTTCTTTCGAAGTGTACCGCATTACCAATTCACTCAATCTATTTTTAAAGGTTTTAAGTTCGTCTTCCCAGAAAAAAAGTTCACGACGCCACTGGACATGTTCAAAATGTAAATTTGAATTATATATGATTTCTTTTTCCATGATGTTATATGAAAGTTGTTTTATATCCTAAATTCTGTAAACCAATTTCAAAACTATTTGAATAAAACCTATCCCGAAATGATTTACATCATTTCAGATGATTAGTGGGTCCATTTATTTTGTTATCAAATTAGTAAGCGATGGAAAATAAACAATTGTTAAGGCCCTTTTTATTATTCATGGTCTATGTTGTTCTTTTGGCATTTGTGAGTTGTGGTCCGGTGGTCATTTCCTCAGGGCCAAGTAATCCCCCACCCCCTTGGTTCTATCCCAACCGTTTAGAGGTTGTGCGATACGTTTATTTTCCTGAGATCAGTATCTACTACGATCTTACGGCACGCTCCTATCTTTATCTGGACGGTGGTATCTGGGTTCGCCGCAAGGTATTGCCGCCTCGCTACCGAAATTATAATCTAAACCGTTCAAGATATGAGCGCATCAGGAACTATCATGACGATAATATTCGACAATACCACGATAAACACAATGCCAATCGGGGTCGTAGTAATTTGAATACCAAAAAGAAACGTAGTTGATCCATGTGATTTTATTAAATAAAAAATAGGCCAATGAAAAAAATAATGGCTTTTTTACTAGTTCTTACCCTAACAGGGTGTAAGGGGCAGGATAAAGAAAAACAGGAAGTCCCAAAAGATGAGCAGCAAGAAATGGCCCAAGAACCCAAAGGGCAGTGGGAAGTGCACAAGGAATACGATGATCAAGGTAATTTGATTAAATATGATTCAATATACAGGCATTCCTATTCGAACATTGAAGGTGATTCGGTCAGGATCAACCTAGATAGTATTATGGATTCGTTTAGAGGATATTTTGAGGAGAAGGTGCCTTTTGAATGGAAAAAGGACTTCTCCTATTTCCCTAAGGCCGACTCACTCTTTATGAAAGACTTCTTCCAGGAGGATTATTTTTACAGAAATTGGAAAGAGCATCATTCCGATATCGAGCAAATGATGAAAAAAATGGATTCTGTTCGCAATGCCTTTATGAGAAAACATCATCCCGGGCTTATGGACAAGGAAGAATAAATAATTCTTTAAGGCCGAGCAGGCGATTCTAATTACTACCTCAGCATTTAAAAAGTGAAATGCC
>JAHHKH010000168.1 GCA_018679695.1 Maribacter sp. | reverse complement strand
GGGTGTTGAAGTCTCGGGATCCATAGAGGCCACACTTTATGTTTCTTCCGATGCTAAGGATACCGATTTTACGGTTAAACTAATTGATGTATATCCCGATGGCAGTGCTTATAACCTTGATGAGACCATTCAACGGGTTCGTTATAGGGAAGGATATGACAAGGAGGTATTTATGGAGAAGGATACGATTTATAAGTTGGATATATCCCCGATGTCTACCAGTAACTATTTTAAGAAAGGCCATAGGATTCGAATAGAGGTTTCAAGTAGTAATTTCCCAAGATTTGCCAGGAATTTGAATACAGGAGGTACTAATTTTGATGAAAAGGAAAGTATTGTCGCACACAATAAGGTACATCATTCAAATAAGCATCCGTCCCAAATAAGAATACCGATTGTGGAGTAGCATAGCAATTTCGAGTATCGATTAAGTAATCAAGAAGAAAGCATCGATTCGAAATCGAAAGGAATAAAAACCAACATTTTGGATCAAAAACTAACAAAAGTCATGTTATTCGATATAATGTAATTCTAGATTTGTACCACAATAAAAAATCAATATTCCATGAAAATATACGACGATAAACATATTAAAAACGTAGTTCTTGTTGGGGCCCATAATTCGGGTAAAACGACCTTGGCCGAAACCATGCTGTTCGAGGCAGGGTTGATCAATAGAAGAGGAACTATTGAAGGTTTCAATACTGTATCCGATTACCACGAAATTGAGCATGCCAGGGGAAATTCGGTGTTCGCTACTCCTATGCATACAGAATGGAGACAATACAAAATCAATATTATTGACACTCCAGGTCTGGATGACTTCATAGGTGAGATAATATCCTCGATTCGTGTAGCCGATACCATAGTTACAGTAATCAATGGGCAGCATGGGGTGGAGGTAGGTACCGAGATCATATGGAATTATATTGATAGATACCAAAAACCTACTTTGTTTGTAATCAATCAAATCGATCATGCCAACGTGAAATTCGATGTAAGCTATAATAGTCTCAAAACACTGGTGGGTAATAACGTGGTCAAGATTCAATATCCAATTAAGGTCGATGGAGCCCAATGCATTATCGATGTGTTGAAAATGAAGATGTACAAATTCGGGCCTGAAGGCGGTAAACCGGAAAAATTCCCAATACCCGATGATCAAAAGGAACTGGCGGATCAATTACACAATGAATTGGTCGAGAAAGCGGCCGAAAACGATGAGGAATTAATGGAGCTTTTCTTTGATAAGGGCACATTGAATGAGGATGAAATGCGTCAAGGTATCAAAGCGGGTATGTTAAACCATGAGGTATTTCCTGTATTCTGTACCTCTGGACTTAACGATATGGGTAGTGGCCGTCTCATGGGATTCATAGATAATGTTGCCCCTTCTGCTGCAGATCTAAAGCCTGAGCAAAGTGTTGAGGGTAAAACCATAGAAAGTAAGAAAGAAGCTCCCACTGCGCTATTTGTATTCAAGACGATCCATCAACCCAATCTAGGACAAATCACATTCTTCAAAGTCAAATCGGGGGAAATTAACCAGAATGATAAACTCGTTAATTCAAGAAATGAAGAAACCGAGATATTGAACCAGCTTTTTATCATGGACGGTAAAAAACGCGAACCGGTTAAAAAATTAACTGTGGGTGATATTGGTGCAACCTTAAAACTAAAGTATACAGAGACCAATGATACCCTGCACAAACCTGGTAAGCCCATTACCATTAAGCCTATAGAGTTCCCTGAACCTAGGACACGAAAATCAATTTCTGCTGTAAATAAGAAAGAAGAGGAGAAATTGAGTGAAGCATTAAAGAAAATTCACAGCCAGGACCCCACTGTGGTGGTCACCTATTCCAAAGAACTCAAACAGTTGATCTTGGGTTGTCAAGGAGAATTGCATTTGGCAACGGTTGATTGGGCCTTAAAGAATATCTATGGCATTGAAGCTAAGTTCGAGAAACCCAGAATCGCTTATAGAGAAACAATTCAGCGTTCCTCAAATGCTAGTTATAGACACAAAAAGCAATCTGGTGGCGCGGGACAATTTGCCCAAGTACATATGAAAATAGAACCTTGGTATGAAGGTATGCCAGAACCTGAGGGTTTCAACCTACGGGGAAAAGAGGAAGTAGACCTACCATGGGGTGGAAAACTTGTTTTTTATAATTGTATCGTCGGTGGGGTAATAGATGCTCGTTACTTGCCATCAATTATGAAAGGAATATTAGAGGTAATGGAAGAAGGACCATTGACCGGTTCATATGTTCGGGATGTACGAGTCATGGTTTATGATGGTAAAATGCACTCCGTTGATTCCAATGATATTTCCTTTAAAATAGCAGGCGCCCATGCTTTCAAGGAAGCTTTCTTAAACGCAAAACCCAATTTATTGGAACCCGTCCAGGAATTGACAGTCAAAGTACCAGAGGAGATGGTAGGGAATGTGATGACCGATCTCCAATCGCGAAGGGCTATCATACAAGGGATTGATACCAACGAACATTTCCAAATATTGAAATGTATGGTACCGGCAGCCGAACTTTATGGTTATTCGACCAATTTAAGGTCTATGACCCAAGGTAGGGCTACCTTTAAATCTGTCTTCTCATCATTTCAGGCCGTTCCGTCGAATGTTCAAAAAGGACTGGTAAAGCAAGATTAGAAACAAATGACTAACCAACCTAAGAGAGAGTGGGCATCTATTATTTAGTGTGCCCGCTTTCAATTTATGGTCCCAAAGTCAATTACTCTTTCTCAAGTTCGTCAAGTAATTGTTGATAAGACGTGATATTGGTGTACAGTTTGCCTCCCAAGTTGATGATAGGGGTTATTAATGAATCCACTGGAACACTATTGGCCCCAAAAGAACGCTGTAATTGATTGGTGATATTCTCGTTTTCAGAAAGTAAATATGAAGTATACTTATAACTCCCTTCTGACAAAGGCGAAATAATACTATCACAGCTAATACAATTATGGGGAATATATAGGGTAATCTGTTTTTTGGGCTTGATTTTTATCTTTTCAAATGGCTTCTTTAGTGCCCTTTTAGAAAGACTATCGCTTTGGAAAATGGTATAGGTATAGGATGGATTTTTTCCACGTATCAGCATAATTGTCTTCATATGCACTTTTGATGCGGCAGGTACCCTGATTAGTCGTGGTTTGGCTTTACTTTGTCTAAAATTCGTGCCAGAAATCGTAACCTTCGCATCATAATCAATGGAACTTTCATTTATTGCATAAAACGCCAGTCTGTTCGGTATTTCTTCAACAACGATCTTAATGGGCGATGTTTGGGCAGTTATTTGCAAAACAAAAAAGAACAAAAAAATATTGAACTTGTTCATACGAGTGAAATTTGTAGGTAATATATGCATTTATATTTTGTGAAAATCTGAATACCTGCTTAGTCCTTTTGCAAAAGAGCATAATAAAAAAGGAGTTACATTAATTTGTAACTCCTCAATACCAAGCGATTTTTGTTTTTCGTGGATTATGGTCAGTTTAATGACCGAAATTTCTATATTCTGCCCAGTGAACCCTTTTGCTATTTTTGAAATTTGAAAAATAGGAATGCTTTCTCGCTTCTGTTGGTGTCTGTAATTTGAATGATGTTCTCATGATGTTTTAGTTTTATCGCCTGATATTATTTCCAGGCCTAGTTGTACATAGTTGTCTTGAGTTTTGGCTATCGAACATAGCTTCTATATTCTGCCCATCGTACTCTTTTACTGTCTTTGAAATTTGAAAAATAGGAGTACTTTCGTGCTTCTGTCGGTGTTTTACTTAATGCTGCTTTCATGATGTTCGTTTTTTGATTTGATGATGATGTTGATGATAATTCGTGATCAGCGATTAAAATTTCTATATCCTGCCCACTGTACTCTTTTCGAATCCTTGAAGGTTGAAAAGAATGAATTAACTCTTGTTTCTGTTACTGTTTTTCTGATTGATGCTTTCATGATTTTGTTTTTTGAATGTTTTTAACTGATGTTTGTGGTTCGCCACTAGCGATTAAAGTTTCTATACTCTGCCCAACGAACTCTTTTAGTGTCTTTTAAACTGGAAAAGAATGAATTTACCCTTGTTTCCGTTGCTGTTCTTGTGAATGATGCTTTCATGATGTATTGTTTTTAGTTGTTACTTGTTTTGTTTTCAATTTTAATGTCGTACCATCTGTCCGTGTTCCAACCAGTTCCTATTTTAAAGTAGATTCTGGGTCTTATTTGATGTGGATGTAAAGCTTTCATTTTTAATTGTTTTTGATTGACTTACATTTAATAGACGACAAGGTATTAGTTTTGTTACAGTACTATGTATAAAAAGGTACTATTTTATAGAATATTTAACAGATTTGTAAGCCAATGGGGGAGAGGAATACCGCGTAAATAGCAGTATAACAGTATGTTATAAAATATACACCGGAATCGAAAAATAATTGTTAAAAATTTAAAAAAAAGAAGAATAGTGGAATTGCGCAATTATTAAGAAGATATAGTAGCGCTGTTTTTATAATGTTTTCAAATATTCAATAACCGCTTTTCTTTCGTTTTCGGTTAAGGCATCCCCAAAAATATGACCCATATTGCCATAACCTTTTAAGGTAGTGTCAAAAGTGTTTTTGTCAGCTTTTGAACTCTCAACCGTGTAATTCCATCCTACGTTTATAGTATCAATATCCGTATCATCAAAAGTGCGACTCCAATATTTTGGTCTGTCCGTTGAATTCAAGACCCCTTCCAATGTTGGTACCGATCCATTATGAAAATAAGGTGCGGTTGCCCAAATTCCATCCAGTGGGGGTGCAATATATCCACCTTCCGAAACTAGTTGCAAGGGATTTTCGCTGCTACCAAACCAGCCGGTATTGAACCAATCCATGAAATAGTCGTTAAATTCCGATACTTCGGTATAGAGGTTAGACAACTCTGGATCTGTACCAATCGTACCCAACGACACCCGTAAATTTGGATAACTCTCTTCTTCGCCATAGGTACCGTGGCAACTGGCACAATTGTTTTCAAAAAGTGGTTTTCCCAAATCGGCAAGTTCTTGTTCCACCTCAAAAGGATACTGTGGAGCTTCCAAGCTATTTATATACGCGAGCACATCAACCATTTTCGCATCTACTTCGGCTGCTTTTGTAACATCACTCATAGTGAGTAAACTGGATCCGATGAACGATTTGCAAAAGTCCATTCTACCCAGGGCAGTATAGAAC
>JAHHKH010000117.1 GCA_018679695.1 Maribacter sp. | reverse complement strand
TACTCATGCAGGTTTCTTTGGTATCAGGATATAGCTGTGTGCCCTCGTAAGCCCTTTTCTCATGTAGTTTTACATTCCTGATTTCCGATGGATCAGCACCATGCCAGGACATGTCTAAAAGGCCGAAACTCAATTGTCGCAGGGTAGCCATTCCCTCCTGAAAAGTAGCCGATTCCTTTATTTTCCGGACCAAATCCATAGGTATTATCTCACCTGTCTCGTAATGCGTGGCAAATAATTCGAGGGCCTCTTTTTCATAGCACCAGTTTTCCATTATCTGACTAGGGAGTTCTACAAAATCCCAATATACCGAGGTTCCCGAAAGACTGGGATAGGTGGTATTGGCAAGCATACCATGCAAACCATGCCCGAATTCATGAAATAAGGTAGTCACTTCATTAAATGTCAATAAAGACGGTTTGCTAGGGGTAGAACGCGTAAAGTTGCAAACATTGGAAATGTGTGGTCTTACGTTCACCCCATTTTTCATGAACTGGGATTTATATGAGGTCATCCAAGCACCACCACGTTTGCCTGACCTCGGGTGAAAATCAGCATAAAAAAGGGAAACATAGTCTCCCTCAGAAGAATATACCTTATACGTCTTCACTTCTTCATGGTATTTTTCGATATCAAAAACTTCCACGAACTTCAAGCCGAATAGCTTTTCAGCTACTTGAAAAACACCTGAAATTACGTTTTCCAATTTAAAGTAGGGCTTCAATTTTTCATCATCCAAATTGAATAACTTTTGCTTTAGTTTTTCAGAATAATAAGCGCCATCCCATTTTTGCAGTTGATCAATCCCATCCAATTCTTTGGCAAAGGCAGCGAGTTGATCAAATTCCATTTCTGCTGCGGGTTTGGCTTTTTCCAATAATTCCTTTAAGAATGCATGTACCTTTTCGGGAGTTTCCGCCATTCTTTCCTCCAAGACAAAATGTGCATGGGTTTTATAACCTAAAAGTACAGCCCTTTCATGACGAAGGTTAGCTATTTTTAATACATTTTCTTGGTTGTCGAGTTCATCATTATGAAAACCCTTACTCCCGAATGCCAGGGATAGCTTTTTGCGGAGTTCCCTGTTATTGGCATATTTCATGAATGGAATGTAACTGGGGTAGTCCAATGTAACCAGCCAACCCTTTTTCTTCTTTGATATCGCCAATTGGGCGGCAGCCTCTTTCTCTCCTGCCGGCAGGCCATCCAATTGACTTTCATCGGTAAGGTGCATTTCGTATTTATTGGTTTCAGCCAATACATTCTCACCGAACTTTAATTTGAGTTTGGAAAGATCAGCATCAATCTCACGCAAACGTTTCTTCTTGTCATCGGGCAAATTCGCCCCATTTCTACTAAAGTTCTTGTATTTCTTATCAAGTAAAGTGTACTGCTCAGCCGTTAGATCAAGCTGGTCTTTCTTTTCGTACACCGTCTTTACCTTGGTGAACAATGCCTTGTTAAGTGTTATATCATTGCTGAATTCAGTGAGAAGGGGAGAGACTTCCTGGGCAATTTTTTGAATTTCCTCATTGGTCTCTGCAGCGTTTAAATTAAAAAACACACTGGAAATCCGATCTAATTGTTGCCCCGTAAAATCCAAGGCCTCAATGGTGTTTTCGAATGTGGGCTCAGAAGTATTGTTCGCAATGACATCAATTTCGGAACGGGCATCTTCAATTGCCTGCAAAAATGCAGGTTTAAAATGTTCATTTTTAATTTTTGAGAATGGTGCAGTATCAAAGGGTTTAAGCAGTGGATTCATTTATATGGAGTTCAGATTTCGAAGTTGAGGGTTAATGATTTTGTAGTACAAAGTTTTATTCCAGCAAGCTACCTGATGCATTGTTCAATAACCGGTTATTTTTTTCCGCTTACTGATTTCGCCCCATCGATTACTTTTTGCTTCAATCCCTCTTTAAAAAGAATAACTTTATCAAGTACGCATTTATCGGAACTTCCAATAATCTGTGCGGCCAATATGCCGGCATTTTTGGCACCGTTCAATGCGACTGTTGCCACGGGAACGCCGCCAGGCATTTGAAGAATGGATAGGACTGAATCCCAACCGTCAATAGAATTACTGCTTTTAACGGGGACGCCAATTACAGGTAATGGCGACATAGAAGCAACCATCCCTGGGAGATGCGCAGCACCTCCTGCTCCTGCAATGATAACGGTAAAGCCATTCTTATGGGCATTTTTGCTAAAATCAAAGAGTTTTTCGGGTGTTCTATGGGCAGATACAATATCAACATCAACCTCAATATCGAATCCTTTTAATATATCAATGGCTTCCTGCATTACGGGTAGGTCGCTAGTGCTTCCCATGACTACGGCTACTTTGCTCATTTACTAATTACTTTTATGGTTTCCTTTACTTGTTGGGCAATCTTTCTTGCCTCCTCAATATTTTCATTTACAACGGTTACATGACCCATTTTACGAAATGGCCGGGTCTGTTTTTTGCCATAAATATGTGGAGTGACCCCTTCCATTTTTAAAATCGCATCCATATTTTCATAAACCACATCCCCAGTATGACCTTCAGCGCCGACTAAATTTACCATTATCCCAGCAACTTTACTATTTGTTTTTCCCAAGGGAAGATCCAGAATAGCTCGAATATGTTGTTCAAATTGGTTGGTATAACTCGCCTCAATGCTATAATGACCACTATTGTGGGGTCTAGGAGCGACCTCGTTCACCAAGATTTCATCTTCTTGGGTCTGGAACATCTCCACTGCCAAAAGGCCGACATGTTCAATTTTTTTTGAGACCCTTAGAGCAATATCCCTTGCTTTTTGGGCAACTTTGTCATCGATTCGAGCAGGACATATAACGTATTCCACTTGGTTGGCTTCGGGATGGAATTCCATTTCAACAACCGGATAGGTGATAATATCACCAGTAAAATTCCGGGCAACTATAACCGCAAGTTCATTTTTAAAAGGGATCTGCTCTTCGGTAATGCACTCCCCTTGGGGTAGACCTTCTAAATCTTCTATGCTGCGAATTATTTTCACCCCTTGCCCATCATAACCGAATTGCGCACTTTTCCATACAAATGGAAACATTAAAGTAGTATGTTCAATGCTATCCTTGATTTCGCTAGCATAGGCATAACGTGAAAAAGGGGCGGTGGGAATATCATTGTCAATGTAAAATAATTTCTGTTTCGCTTTATTTTGGATAATGCGTAAGGCGTTGGTTGGTGGATAAACCTTTAGGCCCTCATTTTCCAACTTCTCAAGGGCCTCGATATTTACATTTTCAATTTCTATTGTAAGAACATCTACCTTTTTGCCAAAATTGTAAACGGCATCATAGTCCAATAAATCCCCAACAATAAATTCGTTGCATGCTATGTTACAAGGGGCTTCGATAGAGGCATCCATCACTTTCGTGTGAATATCGAATTTCCGGGTTTCATAGAGCATCATCTTACCCAGTTGCCCACCTCCAAGAATTCCCAGTTTAAAGTCCGAAGAGAAATAATCCATGTATTGTTTTACGCCGTTTGTGTTAATGAAAAGCGGATAATTGCAACAAAAATACATCGAATTCTTAAAACTCTAGAGCTGTCATACAAAAAGAGAAATCAAAATGGTATCTTTGCCGTCCTATTAAGTTTAAGCCATTGATAAAACTTCACGATAAATATTTTAAACCCTTTCTGGGTGAGGAACAGATTCTAGCAGCGGTAAAATCGATAGCTGAAAGGATTGCTGCCGATTATAAGGATAAAACACCCGTATTTGTTGGGGTTTTAAACGGTGCCTTTATGTTCGTTGCCGATTTTTTAAAGGCCTATCCACATCCTTGTGAAGTTTCCTTCGTAAAATTAAGTTCGTATCAGGGCTTGACTTCCACCGGTATTGTTGAAACATTATTGGATCCACCGGATAATTTGGAGGGTAAAAGTGTGATTATTTTGGAAGACATTATCGATTCAGGCCGTACCCTCAAGGAATTGGTACACCTTTTCAACAACACCAATGTAAAAGACTATAAGATTGCAAGTTTGTTCTACAAATCTGAGGTGTATAACGGGGAGTATACGATTGACTACGTAGGCATAGAAATTCCAGATAAATTTATAGTGGGTTATGGACTTGATTATATGGAGTTGGGTCGTAACCTGAGAGAAGTATACCAATTAAACCAAAAGCATATGATCAATCTTGTTCTTTTCGGCAAACCAGGAGCCGGGAAAGGTACGCAGGCAGAATTTTTAAAAGACAATTACAATCTAAAACATATTTCAACGGGAGATGTTTTCCGATACAATATTAAAAATGGGACTGAATTGGGAATTTTAGCCAAGTCATACATAGATAAGGGCGATTTGGTTCCCGATGAGGTGACCATAAAAATGTTGGAAGATGAAGTAGAGAAGAATTCCGATGCTAGTGGTTTTATCTTTGACGGATTTCCTAGAACAACCGCACAGGCAGAAGCTTTGGATAAGTTCTTGGCATCGAAAGAAATGAAAATAGATGCTACCATAGCCTTGGATGCCGATGACGAAGTGTTGATACAACGTCTTTTGGAACGGGGAAAGGTAAGTGGTAGATCAGATGATCAAGACGAATCAAAAATCAGGAATCGTTTTGAGGAATACAACGAAAAAACGGCTCCCTTACAAGCATATTACGAAGCCCAAGGAAAATTCCACAGTGTAAATGGTATTGGTGCCATTGAGGATATTACCCATCGCTTGGGTAAGGTAATCGAGGAGCTCTAATTCATCCAACATAATGTGGTTCGTGTGTAGTCAAGAACTGTAGACTTCAAGAGGTTGCGAATCCTTTTTTACCCTGAATAATAAACATTTAGCTTATGACCGAAGGCAACTTTGTTGATTATGTAAAGATCCACGCCAGTTCCGGGAATGGGGGTAAGGGATCTGTGCATTTGCATAGGGAGAAATATATTACCAAAGGTGGGCCCGATGGAGGTGATGGTGGCCGCGGCGGCCATGTGATAGTGCGGGGCAGCAAAGATTTGTGGACATTGGTCAACTTCAAGTTCAAAAGGCATTTTAAAGCTGGGCATGGCGGGCATGGCAGTAAAAACAGAAGCACTGGTGCAGATGGTGAAGACATTTATATTGATGTTCCCTTAGGTACGGTTATTCGAAGTTCTGAAAACAATGAAATTCTTTTTGAAATTACGGAAGATGCTGAAGAAAAAATCCTTGTAGAAGGCGGAATGGGTGGTCGTGGAAACTGGCACTTCAAATCTTCTACCAATCAAACACCGCGTTATGCCCAACCAGGTATTAAAGGCCAGGAGAAAGATGTTATCTTAGAACTAAAAGTATTGGCCGACGTAGGCTTGGTCGGTTTTCCCAATGCTGGAAAATCTACTTTGTTGGCTGCACTTACTTCAGCTAAGCCGAAAATAGCAGACTACGAATTTACCACGCTCAAACCTAATTTAGGGATTGTGCAACATCGTGATTTTCAAAGTTTTATGATGGCCGATATTCCCGGAATAATTGAGGGTGCCGCAGAAGGCAAGGGCCTTGGGCATTATTTTTTGCGACATATTGAACGTAACGCCGTATTGCTGTTTCTAATTCCGGTAGATAGCAATGATATTAGCAAGGAATACGAAATCCTTTTGGATGAACTCAGACGATATAATCCGGAGCTATTGGATAAAGAACACCTAGTTGCCATTTCAAAATGCGATATGCTTGATCAAGAGCTCATGGATGAGATGAGGATCGAGCTTAACAAGGATTTTGTTGATATTCCCTATCTGTTCATTTCCTCGGTTTCGCAGTTTGGAATCCAAGAATTAAAGGATAGACTCTGGGAGTTATTGAACGAATAATCCGCTCTTAGACACCGATCTGTGTTATTTTTCTTTAAATTTATGTAAAACGATGCTCATGAAAAGCATAGGTTATCTATGGTTGATACTTTTGTTCTCGTCTTGCCATGTTGTACGGGTACAAACAGATTATGAAAAAGAAACCGATTTTTCGAACTATTCTACCTACAATTACTACAATGATATGGAAACTGGTTTAAGTGAATTGGACCAGAAAAGATTGATCAAAACTTTGGATCTAGCCATGCAAACAAAAGGTTTTTTACTTTCCGAGGAACCCGATTTTCTTGTCAATATACAAAGTGCGATATACCAAGCACCAAGGAACAATACAGTTGGAGTAGGAGTAGGGGGTACAGGAAGAAACGTGGGAGGAGGAGTCTCTGTTGGAATACCCGTTGGACAGTCAAATTTGCAACGTGAAATCCAATTTGATTTTGTAGATAGTCAGAAGGATATGTTGATTTGGCAAGCTATAAGTAAAAGTCATTTGAATGAAAATGCAACGCCTGTTGAGCGTGAAAAGAAGTTACAGCAAGTTGTGGAAAAGGTTTTATCCAAATATCCGGCTAGAACAAGGAAATAAAAAATGTGGTTCCAATTTAGTATTGAAACCACACAATTAAATAAATTCCGTGGGTTATCAGTTAAGCAAATCTTTATACTTGTCCTTGTATCCGATTAACATGATAATATTCAAAACAATCAGGATCAACGCCCCGGCAATCGTTGCGGGTTCCAAGGTAGCATGAAAGAGTACCGCATTTACAGACACACTCATTAAGATCAACGCCATGAGTGCACCATATTTGTTGAACAGGAATGATAACCCGGCCAAAACCTCGACCGCACCTACCAGGTAGGGTAGGTCGTTTTTGTACTCGCAAGGCCGCCCATATAGCCCATCGCCGCTTCACTCATTGCACTGTTATCCATAGGGACGAAATGGAGAAATTTATCAAGTCCGAAGACCAAGATGAAAAGGCCAAGAAGTATTCTTAAGACCATAAATACTTTTGAATTCATAATACATGGGTTTAGTTGTTATTGTTTTAAAGATAACAATTAAACTTTTCGTCGAAATGCAATTGTATTACTTTCAAGGTCTTAATGCAATCTTAATCGATCTTGACCCGAATACCTTCACTATGACTACTGAATTCAGGAGCGTACATGCTCTGTATAGTGGTTATCCCATTACTGAAATCACCAGAATTGTTGATTCGTAAATCGTATTCAAAAACAAAAACGCCCTTTGGTAAATAGTCAAAAAAGAAATTGGTACTTGCATCTTTGGTGCTTTCATAATAACCTAAACCATCTTGCCATTTATATTGGGATAGCACGTTAACAGGCTCCAGACCGGAAGCTCGCATATCTTTCATATGAACATATTCCATAGGACGATCTACCTTGATTTCAATACGCACCCGTACCAGATCACCAAGCGCTAACTTGGTCTTATTGTTGATTTCTGAAATTTCCTCACCCGTTTGGGTATATCTTCTCAAAAATAATTTCTTCCGCAGTTTTATAGGTGTTTCCGCGGATGTAATTTTATCCAAATCCTCAAAATACTGCCAGTACAATGCTCCCCAGGCAACACCTTGGCCTTTTTTGTTTAACTGCACCGCTGCTCTTTTCGGGGTAACCTCTGTTTTGTTCCACGATGTTTTGTAATACCCAGTTCCGGCTTCAATCTTAACATTTTCTAATTTGAAAGGTTCAATCTTCTCTCCTCCCACCAAAATAGCAACTGCATCGGTAACTGAAAGCCAATCGCTTCCTTGCAATAACAAGGCATAAATAGCTTCAGTGGTCGCTTTAGTTGTTTTCCACCGGTTGGTCTGTTTGTTTTTCAACAACCATATCTTAAGATTGTCAGTCACCGTCGTATCGTTCCCAATCTCAGCGAAGGCTTCGATCAATAAGGCCTGGGTTTCAATAGGTGCTTGGTACCAATACCAGGACCCGGTATTTTCTTTCCAATACATACCCATTTCATCGGATACAATGCTATTTTCCTTTAGTGATTTTAATATCTTGTTAGCGGTGTTATGGTCATCCATTCGAAATAAAACCAAGGCCAACATCCCCTTGGCATACAAACTGCGTTTTGTCCAATACTTCTTGGCCTGACCTTTATAGTAGTTCAAAATGGCATCAACCTTTTTTGAAGTTTTGATTTCAGGGAAAAGGCTGCGCATATACAGATAATGCATTTGCGAATAACTTAAGTGGTCATCATTTATCTTCTGGGCATATTTTTTCATCCGATCGTACTCATTGACAAATTCCCCATCCAAGTAGCCTATGGCTTTTTCTATTATATCATTCTGCATCTCAACACCGTCCGATTTTACTTTCAGGTGATTTAGATGTCCTAGTCCAGCGATAATGTGCTGTGTCATAAAACGGTTTGCACGACCTCCTTTGAACCAGGCCCATGCCCCTGAAGACATTTGGTTTTGAATCAATTTATGCAATGCCTTGGATTGCTCATTTTTCAATGTATTAAGGTTGAACAGAAGTGCGATGCGCTTTTTCTGTTCGGTTTCAGATTGTGCGTCCCTTAACCAAGGGGTTTCTTGAATAAGCAGCGATTTAAATTCCTGGTTCTTTTCCAAATTGCTCAATAAGGCATCGGAATTTGCCCATTGGTTGAACACTTCCTGAATTCTTGGATTACCATTTGCAATATGACTGGCCAATGAATTGGCGTAGTATCTTGAAAAAATCTGTTCGTTGCAATCATGGGGGAATTCCATAAGATAGGGTAAGGCCTGTACGGCGTACCAAGCAGGATTGGAAGTTATTTCCAAGGTAAGTTTATGGTGCTTAAGTGTCGTGGATGTATTGTCTTTCAATTTATCAAGAACATAGGTTTTGGTTTGGTTAGTACGAACCCACATGGGTAGAGTTTCGGTTACCAACAAGCGATTGGTCAATACGGGCAGTACATTTTGTTCACCATCGCTAAAGTCTCCCGCCCTAGCTACAATTTTATACTGGAGGGTTTGAATATCGGATGGGATTTTCAAACGCCATGACACTTGTATATTGCCCATGGAATCTACCTCGAATGATTTTCGCCCCGAATAGTCGATTTCATTTTTTGGATTATTAACAGGGTCGTTCAATAGTTTATGGGATACCAAAATCCCAGTCAATGCATCAGTCAATTCCAACTGCGCAAAACCTGAAAGTGACTTTTTGGTTAGGTTCGCAATTTTTGTACTAAGTACTATTTCATCGCCCTCTCGTACAAATCGTGGAGCATTAGGTATGACCATTAATTCTTTATGGGTCATAGTTTCTAAAGTGCTGACCGTACTCTGTAAGGTCTTGGTATGCGCCAATAGTTGCAATTTCCATTTCGTCAATGCCTCTGGGGTTGTGAAACTAAAAGAAACGTTTCCTTCCCTGTCTGTTTGTAATTGTGGAAAGAAAAATGCGGTTTCCTGAAAGTTCTTACGAATTTGTACATCGCCTGGATCTTCATCTTGTCTACTTTCTTCACCTGGTGTATTCGTTTTTTCAATTCCTGCCCCATTTCCAACAAGATCATTATCTACAATAACAGTCTCTTCCAATGCTTCGCCTTCAACCTTATCCGTGGCAGCCATTGGCGCTTCACTTTTCATCATTCTTCTTTCTTTGAAGAGCCCGTATCCATAGCCAAAGTGTAATCCGAACCAATCGAAGGTATCATAATACTGGGGTTTATAAATCCTTTGGTATATGTAATCATTATACATCCTGAATGAGGTATTGCCAAAGCTCCTACTGGCATTACTATAATTATTGCTGTAATAGGATGGTCTATAAATGGGATTAAAGCTCCAGGAATGACCTCTAAAG
>JAHHKH010000104.1 GCA_018679695.1 Maribacter sp. | reverse complement strand
TATCCGAAAACAGCCTCTATTTCGATTAGTAATATATTCACCCCTTACCTTTTGAAATTAGGTGATGATGGGGGGCTTGAAAACTCCCTACGTTTTGACAAAGGTCTGCGTAATGGCCTATATATTTATCATGGCATACTCACCAGTAAGGCCGTTGGTGAATGGTTCGACCTGCAATACAGCGACATCAACTTCCTCATATTTTAGTTTAAAATCACCTTAGCTTAAGCGAAAACATATCCAAAGGCAGATAGATTCAAATTCAAGTTCAATTCTCTTTTAGGATTTGGAACCTAGTACAGATCCCTACAGTTCAATTAAATCACGGTTTTATTGAACTTCAGAAATTTCTCGGATTCATTCAGAGAATATTACTAGAATTAATCAGTCAAGGCAATCAGGCAGGAAATGAGCTTTTCTTTACTCTTCAAATCTATTTGGCAGGGATTTGATTGGCCTAATTTTAATATCCTTATAGAATACTTCTGCAGATTCTGATTGCAGTTCAATTTTTCCTTTTCTAAGCGGAATCTCCTCTCCATCCTCTACTACATGACGGGAGTTGTGCAATATCATGGTCACTGTTCCATTCACCATATGCACACTTTTCCCCTCGAAACAGTAAAGGTCTAAGGTGTTCCATTGGCCACTTGGTTTTTCAGCATCGGGCTGCTTTTTACAATTTCTACCGTGCTGACCATGCTCTTTAAAAGTTAAAAGTTCGGCTTGAGGATTATAATAATAGGTGCTATCCTTTGCCATTTGGGCCCTTACATCGATTATTGTTCCAGCAACGCCCCAGAAATCACCACAATCCCCTTCCTGAATTTGAAATTCCTGTGATTTTAACCAGAAAAGGTCATTTTCTCCATGGGTTCCAATCCCATGATACAAGAGTCCGCTATCTCTCTTATCGGATGGCCCTCCCCTTGGATACCATTTCTTCTCTCCCCATTTGAATTGCAGCTGTAGATGATAATTTTCAAAATCCCGTTTGGTGAAAATTCCTCCCCAAACCTGGCCCGAAATTCGCAGGACAGAGGCTCCGTCCAGATCCACGATCGAAAAGACCCCTAAAGTATCATTGTTGTGACCCATGGCGGGTTGCGATTCAATATTTTCCCAGCTTACATCAGGTCCAAAACGAGGGCCAAGGTAGGTATCCCATTGCTCCAGGTTATCCCCAGCAAAAAGATAGGTCCAATCCTGACTTTTCTTTTCCCCCTGTTTACAACTTAAGGTCAATAAAAGGAAGATTATGACGAGAGTTTGTGATTTCATAAAAATATCTTTTGTACAAGGTATTGAATTATTCCAGATTCTTTGTAAGCTATCGTTTTAAACGAACTGTTTAAAAATAGAATCCATTAATTTCAAATAATAGTTAGGCAATCGATAATGAATGGGTTAGGACACCATACCAGCGAACCAGATTAAAGATATAAGTTCGGATAAACAATAGCTCTTTTTTAGAAATATATGACGATATGGCCGAATGAAGGTACACTATAGTATTCCTTATGAAGCTCTCCCATTTCTGGAATGCTATTAAGAATCGCTATTCTTGGAAAGATTGTGATTTTGATTTTGCGCTCAAGTAAAGAATCAACCACATCTTGGGATATAATTGAGTGATTAGAATCTATATTTGGAGCATCGGGCATTGGATATGCCACTTTGTCTATCATAAATGGTACTAAAAAATTAAAATGAATCAATAACCCAAACACCTTTATGGTCAAACTTATCCATGTTAGGCAGGGCAAGGGTCGATTCTTTAAGTGAAATAGTCTTATCTATTAATTTTTCAGGCTGCAGTTTTCCATTTTTGATCATTTCCAACATATCAGGATATTTATATGCTTGCATTCCGTGGCTTCCTATAATCTCCAATTCATTGGCCAATACCACATCCATAGGAACCTTTGGATTTTTATGATTCCCCGTCATCAATCCAACCTGAATGTGTTTGCCTCTTTTCCTTAAATTTGCAATAGAATTATAACAAGTAGTTGCACTTCCGAGAGCATCGACCGATACGTGAACCCCGCCATGCGATATTGTTTTGATCTGTTCCACTACATTGGTATTTTGCCTTGCATTTATGGTTGCTATAGCTCCTAATTCTTTTGCAAAATCCAGAGTTTCATCGTTGATGTCTACAGCAATTACTTGCGCTCCCAGAGCATGGGCGATCATTATCGCTGATAAGCCTACACCACCACAACCGTGTATGGCTACATATTGCCCCCCTGAGACTTTTCCTTGAGCTGCTATTGCCCTGTAAGAGGTAATGAACCGGCAGCCCAGAAGTGCAGCGGTTATGTAGTTAATTTCTTCAGGCAGTTTTACCAAGTTAACATCAGCATAATCCAAAGCAACGTATTCCGCAAATGAACCCCAATGTGTAAAACCAGGTTGTGATTGATGGTCACACACTTGATGATTGCCTGATAAACATTGTCCACAACTTCCGCATCCGCATACAAAAGGAACTGTAACCCTGTCCCCGATATGAAAATTTTTGACCTTTTTCCCAATGGACTTTACAGTTCCGGCAAACTCGTGCCCAGGAACATTGGGCAGTTCAATATCCGTGTCATGACCCATCCATCCATGCCAATCACTACGACACATGCCAGTAGCTTTAACCGAAATAACGACTCCGTGTTCCTTTGGAATGGGATCTACCACATTCTGTATGGTTATAGGCCC
>JAHHKH010000100.1 GCA_018679695.1 Maribacter sp. | reverse complement strand
GATTCAAAACAACGATTTTAATTCATTCGAGAATCTGGGAATGATGGATACAAAAAGATTTTTAGTCTTTGATTATGATAAGGACGATGCAAACATGAATTTCAAGGACATTAACTTTAGCAAAACTAGGATGGCAGACACGAAGTTTGAGGATGTTGAGGATTAGTTAGTGGATCATAGTTTTAGTTAATTGTGTTAAAAGGGGTGCGAGAGCACCCCTTTTTCAATAACAACAATAAATATGTTTAATTAAATGTTCAAAAAATTAAACAAAAATTATGATATATTTAACAGTAGTTGCATATGCAACTAATTTGTTTTTATTGTAGTTTCGCCCCGTGAAAGTTGTGGAAGAGTATATCGATTTTGAGAATTCAATTGGACCCTGGCTAGGTAAGACTTCAAAAATAGTGGATTATTATTTGCACGAACTGCTTCTAAAGCACGGTTTAGATCTTAGTAAAGAACAAATGATAACCCTTAAGAAGTTGCACGATAAAGATGGATTGAATCAAAATGAATTGGCATTCCTGACATTTCGCGACAAATCCTCTTTGGCGCGATTACTCTCAAAAATGGAAAAGAAAAATTACATACAAAGAAAACAAAGTAAAGAGGATAAGCGTATAAACGAGGTTTTCTTAACCAGTAAAGGAAAAGCAGTATTTAAACAATCGAAGCCTGCTATACGAGAGTTCATTGCTACAATGGAGCATAATATCACCTCAGAGGAACGAAAACATATGATCAACATATTAAAGAAAATACAATTCAATTTCACACAGGAAGAAGTAGCATTATAATCAACATTATGAGAAAGATAATATTAAGCGTTTTAGGGGTATTGATAATTGTCGCCTCCGTCTTTTTAGCAAAAATGATAATCGACAGTAAGACCAATTATCGACCCCAGGTTGAAAAAGTGGTTAAAACCGTTTTCGCCGAGCAAGTACAAAATGGAACTATACCCATAATCGTGCCAGCAAATGGCAATCTAAAGGCTAAGAATCGTATGGAGCTTTATTCCGAAGTGCAAGGAGTATTTAGAGGGGGTAACAAATTATTTCGTCCGGGTCAAAACTATAGAAAGGGAGAAACTATTATACGAATAGATGCCAATGAATATATGGCGAATGTACAATCGGCCAAAAGTAATCTGTATAATCAATTAACCTCTATCATGCCTGACCTAAGACTGGATTATCCTGATATATATCCTAAATGGCAGGCCTATCTTTCAGGATATGATTTGGGAGAGACAACACCTGTTTTACCTGAAATGACATCGGAAAAGGAAAAATTCTTTATTTCAGGTAGAGGTATATTGACAACCTACTACAATGTCAAGAATATGGAACAAAGGCTTTCAAAATACAGAATTTCAGCTCCCTTTTCCGGAATTTTGACAGATGCTTTGGTAACTGAGGGAACACTTATAAGGGCTGGTCAAAAATTGGGTGAATTCATTAATACAGGTGTTTATGAGCTTGAAGTCTCAATTAGCAAGAATTTTAGTGATTTGCTAAAAGTTGGGGAGCAAGTAGCTCTTATGAATCTTGATAAAACAAAAAACTATATGGGTAAGGTCAGCCGAATCAATGGTAGTGTGGATCAAGCCACACAGACAATTAAGGCCTATATTGAGGTTAAGGACAGTAGCTTAAGGGAAGGGATGTACCTGGAGGCGAATTTAAATGCAAAAGAAGAAACCAATGCCATCGAAATTGACAGAAATCTATTATTGGAAAATAACCAAATTTTCGTTGTGCGTGATTCTATTTTGGATATAATCGATGTTAATCCTGTTTATTTTTCAGACAAAAAAGTAGTCTTGAAAGAGATTCCGGACGGCACCACAATTCTAAGCAAGCCATTAATGGGTGCATATACCGGAATGCTGGTTAAGATATATCAAGCTAAGGACGATGTTGTATCAACTAAAACCACAAACTAATGAAAAATGTTATTGCGTATTTCATTAAGTATCATGTAGCGGTAAATGTTATAATCATTGCCTTTGCCATTTTTGGTATCATGGGGGCCTTATCATTGAAATCTTCATTTTTTCCGCTAACGGATTCCAAGAATGTTTTTATAAATATTACCTATCCTGGGGCTTCACCACAGGAAGTTGAGGAGGGTATTGTACTGAAAATTGAGGACAACCTGAAAGGGTTGGAAGGTGTTGATCGTGTTACTTCCACCTCAAGGGAGAATAGTGGTAGTATTAATGTAGAGATAGAAAAAGGTCGGGATATCGATTTTATGTTGCTACAGGTGAAAAATGCAGTCGACAGGGTGCCAACATTCCCTACTGGGATGGAACCTTTGATTGTTTCAAAATTAGAGGCCATTCGGCAAACTATAAGTTTTGCCATTAGTGGTAAAAATATACCCCTGGTAACCTTAAAGCAAATTGGCAGGCAAATAGAAAATGATATTAGGGCAATTGAGGGTATCTCGCAAATTACGATATCGGGTTATCCACAGGAGGAAATCGAAATTGCAGTTAATGAGAATAATTTATTGGCTTACAATCTGTCTTTTAACGAGGTGGCTCAAGCTGTTGGGAATGCCAATATTTTGGTTACTGGCGGTAATATCAAGACAAGCGCCGAGGAGTATTTGATCCGGGCCAATAATAGGTCTTATTATGGGAACGAGCTATCAAATATAATTGTAAAGGCAGACCCCAATGGTCAAACGGTTCGCTTAAAGGACGTTGCAGTTATTCGTGATCGATTTTCGGAAACCCCTAATGCCTCCTATTTTAATGGTAATATGTCTGTTAGTACGACTATTACGAGTACTAATACTGAAGATTTAATAAGTTCTGCCCAAAAGGTAAAGGACTATATCACGGAGTTCAACGAGAAGTATACCAATGTTCAATTGAGTGTAGTAAGTGATTTATCCAAAACCTTGACTCAAAGGACCGAATTATTAACGGAAAATGCCATAATGGGTATGGCATTGGTGTTACTTTTTCTCTCACTCTTTTTGAATACGCGATTGGCTTTTTGGGTCGCTTTTGGTCTCCCTATTGCTTTTTTGGGAATGTTCGTGTTCGCAGGATTCTTCGACGTAACAATCAACGTGCTGTCGCTATTTGGGATGATCATTGTGATTGGTATTCT
>JAHHKH010000098.1 GCA_018679695.1 Maribacter sp. | reverse complement strand
ACCCAATTGTTGGGTCCTTTGCAAATGGTTTATCAATCGCTGCTTTTCAATATCGAATTCCCTTTTATCGCTAATAACGAACATGGGTGCAGTGCGACTGTTCTTCTTATACGGCTTTGGTCCCACGACCACATTCTTAGCGAATAGTTTTATCATGAATTTCTTAAATCCCTTGGGTTTCGGGTGTTTTTCGGTATACACCAATTCATAGGCTACATTGCAATGGGCCAACATTTGGGCTACATTCATCTTTCCCCATAGATTGGGGGTTTCATGGGATAATTTATTGATCCGATCTATAGTTTCTTGAGACTCTTTGGCATCAAACAGATTTTTCCAACCCATGATATTCGTTTTTAGTTTGAATTAAAAATATGAAATTTTAAAAAATTAAATCCAATAGTTAATTACACTAAAGTTGCAATCTTTTCTTCCCATAAAAACCCAATATTTCTTTGTACCAAAATAGCCATTATGCCCTATTTGACTCTTTAGGTTTTCTATATCGTGCTACAAAACGTTTGAGTATTTCATTTGGAATTGGGGCATTGATATGGCGTAAGCTGTTAATCAATTCTTCTGCCTCTTCGGGTGGGAAATATCCATAATTCTTATAGGTGTGTATTCGTACTATGAATTCATTTGCATCGCCCTCGGGATGGAATTGCGTAGCATAGATATTGCTTTTGACCCTGAACATTTGAACAGGACATGGTTTTGATGTTACTAAAAGAACGCTATTAGGCGGGGTTTCGTCGCAAGCTTCCTTATGGCCTGCCAGGGCCAAAAAATGTTTCGGAAAGCCCTTTAAAAGAGGGTCTTTTAACCCTTCTTCAGTAACAGTAACATCAACACTTCCGATAGGTTCTGGATATTTGGTGGAAATTGTGGCGCCACAATATTGACCCAGAAGTCCGTTTCCTGAACATGCACCCAAAAAAGGAAAGTCCTCGGGAACTATGAGGTCAAAGAGGTCATTGAAAAAGGCTTCGATGTCTTTCTGAATTTGACTTTTATTCTCTGGCTTAGTACTTATATCAAAGGGGCTGCCACCTGCAATAATGGCTGAGTAGTCATTGATGTCAATGATGGGAATACCTTGATCTAGGCGAATGCGGTGCACTTCGCCACGTTTCAATCCACCAACGCGTAATATGGCTTCAAACTCACTGTCGGAAGTTTCATTTTCGGGTCGCAATTGTAAAATGAGAAATTTTTTCACCGTACACCTCTTACATTCATCTTTAAGGTATAGACAGCGTTCATTGCGGTAATGAAAAGAATATTTTGGTCAATACCTCCAAAAGTTACATTGGCAGTCCATTTTTGGGCTATAGGAATATGTTGGATTTTTTCCCCTTTTTTATTGAAAACAGTTATCCCATCTCCAGTAAGATAAACATTCCCTTTATTGTCCAATGTCATTCCGTCTGATCCCATGTTTGTAAAAAGTTGCCTGTTCGATAGGCTGCCATCTTCATTTATGCTGTATGAATATGTTTTTTTGTCACCGATGTCCGCTATATAAAGCGTATTACCGTCAGGAGTGCCGATAATACCATTGGGTTGTATAAAATTATCGGAGACAACCCGTAAATGTTTCTTACCTGGGGCTAAATAATAAACACGTTTTACCTCTTGTTCAGGATCCTCATGGTCCCACCAAGGTCTTTTATAAAAAGGATCGGTCAAATAAATACCACCAGCTTGATCCACCCACAAATCGTTGGGTCCATTAAGTTTTTTTCCTTCAAAGTCATTTACTAGTACAGCCACATTTTTTTTGTCATCGATTCTCCATAATTGGTTCTTTTCATCTGCGCAGGATAAAAGGGTACCATCATTATCAAAATAGAGTCCGTTGGAACGTCCTGAAGGTTTCAGATAAACAGCAACTGAATTGTCTTTCGATGACCATTTGATTATTTGGTCATTGGGCTGATCGGTGAAAAAGACATTACCATCTGGATCAACAGCCGGACCTTCGGTGAAATTATAATCGGAAGCCACTAAAACAAGCTCAGCTCCGGGAGCTATTATCGAATCGTCCTGGGCGCTACAACCAAATAGGCCAACTAACAACCAGACCACTATAAACCAAGCTGGAAAAAATTTGTTCATAGGTTATTTGGGAGTATAGCTTACGAAAGCGATTTGTTGGCTATCCGGTGACCATGACGGCACGTTTATAGTACCTTGGCCGCCGAAAATTTTTGCCAAAACCGTAACTTCCTTGGTATCAAGGTTCATGAGTCGAAGCATTACATCCTTGTTCGGTGGGTGGTCGCCTGCCTTGACATCGGTATTAAAGGTAACATATACTATCCACTTACCATTAGGTGAGGGGTGGGCGAACCAATCATTGTATTTGTCGGTCGTAATTTGTTCCTGTTCGGAACCATCGGGTTTCATCCGCCAAATCTGCATGGTTCCTGATCGGGTTGAATTAAAATAGATGTACTTACCATCAGGGGAGTAATCAGGGCCGTCATCGAGACCTTCCGTACTGGTCAGCCGTACTTCTTCACCTCCTCCAAAGGGAATGGTGTAAATATCATAATTGCCATTTCGCTCCGCACAATAGGCCAATGTTTTACCATCTGGGGACCATCCATGCCAATACGATGGGGACAAGGGTGTAATTTTTCTTGGAACACCACCTTCAATAGGTAATGAATAGATCATTGAACTCCCTGTTTCTGTCTGGTCACTGATAACCATTTCTGTTCCATCTGGAGAAATACCATGATCATTGTTTATTTTATTTGCAAAACCGGTCGGAATCAATTCGGGTGTGCCTCCTTCAACTGGAATTTTATAAAGCAATCCTAGGCTATTATAGATCAAAGTCTTACCGTCGGGTGTCCAATTAGGGGCTTCAATGTGTTCATTTGGTTGGTGCACGACACTTCTATTTAATGAGGTAATATCAAGAATTTCCAAGGTGCTTTCTACTTTCATGGGTGGTATTGACTTATCTTCTAATTTATTGACCGCGACATTTGAGAATTTGATGGTTTCAATGACATCACCATTATGTGAACAAACCCCTAGACCAATATAAAAAGGTTCTTCGAACATTAATCTTAAAGACCCTCCTGCCAATGATAAATCACCATCTTCAGAAGCAAGTTGCATTGAAATGTACTCACCTTTTTTTTGCAGTAGAGCACTTTTAGGCGCCAAAATATTCGACTTCACTTCATGGGTCAGTCCACCTTTGGTTTCCCGGAATTGCATTGAAGTAAGTCCGTCACCATGAACGGCAATATCTACATATGGGGCATCAGGCTCCAAGCTTTGGCGAATCATCAAGCAAGCTTTTCTATGCGGGTCAACTCCCTCTCCGACCATTTCAATGGCAGCCCTAATGGAAACATCCCCTGTCATCTTTTTCCAAGCAAAATGGAATTCATCGGTATTGAACCACATATTGGTGCCACTACCTGAAATTGTATAGGTGCTGTCCGAAGAATTGAAAACCACAGAACCTTTGTTTTTTACACTACCAATATCGCCATTGCCTTCAAAAATCCCCAAAACCGGATTTTGAGGACTTTGCCACGATACCACAAACAAAACAATTACAATAAATACAGGATAAATTATTTTATGTTTCATTGTTCTGAGTATTGGTTTTAAGCGTTTTAAGATACTTAAAAATGCACAGATTTCCCACAGAATTATCCTATTTGTATTTGTACTTTTGCCAAAAGCAAATCAATGAAAACCAGAGCACTTCAATTAAAGGCATTCGACCGTTTGCTGACCATTATGGATGAACTTCGGGAACAGTGTCCATGGGATAAAAAACAGACCATGCAAACCCTTAGGCATCTGACAATCGAGGAAACCTATGAACTCGGCGATGCAATTCTGGATAATGATTTGGTTGAGGTCAAAAATGAATTGGGGGACCTTTTGTTGCATATAGTCTTTTATGCAAAAATTGGATCGGAAACCGATGATTTTGATATCGCGGATGTATGTAATGACATATGCGAGAAGTTGATCAATAGGCATCCCCATATATATGGCGACGTAAATGTGAAAGATGAAGAGGAGGTAAAACAAAATTGGGAAAATATAAAATTGAAAGAAGGTAAGAAAAGTGTTTTGGAAGGAGTGCCCAATGGTCTGCCTGCTTTGGTAAAGGCCAATCGTATCCAGGATAAAGTCGCGGGGGTGGGCTTTGATTGGGAGAAGCCAGAACAAGTATTCGAAAAAGTACAGGAAGAACTTGTGGAATTACAGCATGAAATCAAGGAAGGAAATGCCGATAAGGTGGAGTCTGAATTCGGTGATGTACTTTTCTCCCTGATCAATTATGCACGATTTCTGAATATAGATCCTGAAAATGCCCTGGAACGCACAAACAAAAAGTTCATTAATCGTTTTCAATATCTGGAAACAAAAGCCAAAGAAGCCGGCAAAACTTTAAAGGAAATGACCCTAAGTGAAATGGATGTGTATTGGGAAGAGGCCAAATCAATATAGTCTTGATTTAAAAGGTTCAATTCTAGAACTTTTTTTTATTTACATCTTCAATGTAGTGGAAGAAGTTATCTTTGCTCCCGCTAAAACCTAGAACGTTGTTCAAACAATACACAAAAGAGTTTAAATACAATATCCGGTTATCGGTTCCGGTCATTTTGGGTATGCTTGGGCACACCTTTGTTGCCTTTGCCGACAATATCATGGTTGGCCAATTGGGTAC
>JAHHKH010000092.1 GCA_018679695.1 Maribacter sp. | reverse complement strand
GTACAACCCCTTTGGGGTAACAAACTACATATAATCCGTCCGTTTTTGCGATTTTTCGCACCCATATTTTCAGTACTAGTTAATCAATTTACATAATGAAAGTTTTAAAATTCGGCGGCACCTCGGTCGCCAATGCAAAAAATATAACCTTAGTAAAGGATATTGTTTCCAAGACAGAAAGCGACAAGACCGTAGTTGTGGTTTCTGCATTAGGTGGCGTTACCGATTTATTATTGAACACGGCAAGTTTGGCCGCCCTACAGGATGATACCTATAAGACATTCCTGAAGGAAATCGAGGACAGGCATTTAACCATCATTAAAGAACTTATTTCAATCAATGCCCAAAGTAGGGTATTGAGCAAGGTTAAAAGTGAACTCAACACTTTGGAAACCCTACTGGAAGGTGCATTTTTAATAGGTGAAATAACGCCCAAGCTTTCAGATAAGATAGTAAGTTACGGCGAACTCTTATCGTCATTCATAATTGGTGAGTTCTTTGCAGAGGCAGGTCTTGACGTTGCCCTTAAAGATAGCCGGGAGCTTATAAAAACCGATGATGTCAATGGGAAAGCAACAGTGAACTTTGAATTGACGAACCAGTTATGTGAGGACTTCATCACAAACACCCCCCATAGGATACTAATTCTTGCCGGATTTATTGCTTCATCTGAAAATGGGGGTTCAACAACTTTGGGTCGTGGTGGATCCGACTATACGGCGGCAATTGTAGCAGCAGCACTGAATGCTGAATTGCTTCAAATATGGACTGATGTCAGTGGTATGTACACCGCAAATCCAAAATTGGTAAAGCAGGCGAAACCAATTCCGCATATTTCATATGAGGAAGCGATGGAACTATCCCATTTTGGGGCCAAAGTACTCTATCCGCCAACTATTCAGCCTGTTTTGGCAAAGGGCATTTCAATTCAAATAAAGAATACTTTTGAACCTGAAAATCCAGGTACCATCATTACCAAGAACAAAAATGAGAAAGGAAAAACGGTTCGAGGGATTACCCATGTGGAAAATATAGCCTTGCTTTCCTTAGAAGGCCCGGGAATGGTCGGTATTCCTGGCATCTCGAAACGCTTTTTCGAAGTACTGTCCCAAGCAAGTATCAGTGTGGTACTCATTACGCAGGCCTCCTCTGAACATTCGATATGTGTTGGTATTTCAGCAGATAATGTTTTCGAGGCAGAGCAAATCGTAAATGAGGCATTTACTTATGAGATTGGCAGCGGTAAAATAAATCCTGTTGTTATGGAGACCGATTTGGCGATTATCGCCCTGGTCGGGGATAATATGAAAAGTCATCAAGGTCTCAGTGGTAAAATGTTCAGCACCCTGGGACGAAACAACGTAAATATCAGGGCTATTGCCCAAGGAGCATCAGAGCGCAATATTTCAGCGGTTATCAGTAAGGAAGATGTGAAGAAAGCCTTGAATTCGCTTCATGAGGAGTTTTTTGAAGAGAACATAAAACAATTGAACCTTTTTGTAATGGGAGTAGGTAATGTTGGTAGTAAATTTCTAAATCAAATAAAGCAACAGAAGAAGTACCTAAAAGACAATTTAAAACTCAATCCACGGGTTATCGGAATGTCCAATTCAAGAACCATGGTTTTCAATGAGCAAGGAATTTCACTGAATAACTGGGAATCTGTTTTATCCCAAGGGGAGAAAGCTGACAAGTCCAATTTTTTCGAGATGGTGAACAAATTGAATTTTCGAAACAGTATTTTTGTAGACAATACTGCAAGTGAGGAAGTATCCAATACATACAGTTCGTATTTAAGGAATAGTATTTCGATCGTAACCTGTAATAAAATTGCTTGTTCATCGAATTATTCGAACTATATTGATTTAAAAGCGTTGGCTCGGGAATACAACGCTCCTTTCCTCTTCGAAACCAATGTAGGTGCCGGATTGCCGATCATAGATACCTTAAAACATTTGATTGCCTCAGGGGATAAAGTACAGAAAATTGAAGCTGTACTTTCCGGTAGTCTCAATTTCGTATTCAACAATTTCAATGATAAAACTACTTTCCACGATGTCGTAATACAGGCTAAGGAAGAGGGATATACCGAACCTGACCCTAAAATTGATCTAAGCGGAATTGATGTCATGCGGAAAATCCTGATTTTGGCAAGGGAAAGTGGCCATCAGCTGGAAATCGATGATATTGCAAACAATTCCTTTTTGCCCCAAGAGAGTTTGGACACAAGCAATAATAATGACTTTTTTGATTCATTGAAAAAACATGAAGCATCATTTCAAGAATTATACAGAGCGGCGACCAATGCCGATAGTAAATTAAAGTATGTTGCCCAATTTGAGAATGGAAAAGCAAGTGTTGGCCTGCAACAAATCCCGAAAGGACATGATTTTTACAATCTTGAAGGAAGTGACAATATCGTTTTGTTTTACACCGAACGTTACCCGGATCAACCTATGATCATAAAAGGAGCCGGAGCTGGAGCGGATGTAACTGCATCTGGAATTTTTGCCGATATTATTAGAATTGGTAACTTTTAAATTATGGAATCGATAAAAATATTCTGTCCTGCAACAATTGCCAATATCTCATGCGGTTTTGATGTCCTAGGTGTAGCCCTAGAATCCGTTGGTGATGAAATGGTGATTCGCAAAGTACCGCAGAAAGGCATCTTTATTACGAAATTAGTCGGTCAGGATTTACCAATGGATACAGAAAATAATGTCGCTGGAGTTGCCGGGTTGGCCCTATTGGCCGAGAGTGATTATGAAGGTGGATTCGAAATCGAGATCAATAAAAAAATCAAGGCTGGTAGTGGTATAGGAAGTAGCGCCGCAAGTTCAAGTGGTGCCGTTTGGGGAATGAACCAGTTGTTAGGTGAACCGTTCCCAGCAATTAAGCTGGTGCAATTTGCGATGGAGGGAGAGCGGTTGGCAAGTGGCGTAGCCCATGCCGATAACGTAGCCCCTGCCCTGTTCGGTGGCTTTACTTTAGTACGTAGCTATGAACCCTTGGATATTGTTCCTATCAACAGCCCATCTGAACTTTACGCTTCAGTAATTCATCCACAAATAGAGGTAAAAACCTCCGATTCAAGAAAAATATTAAAAACGAATATTACTTTAAAAGATGGTATTCGGCAATGGGGTAATGTGGGTGGCTTAATTGCAGGGTTGTTTACTGAAGATTATGATTTAATCGGACGTTCCTTGGTCGACCATATTGTAGAACCCATTCGTTCTATTCTAATCCCGGGTTTTGATGAAGTAAAAGCGAAATCCTTGGAAGCCGGTGCATTGGGATGTGGAATTTCAGGTTCAGGCCCATCGATATTTGCATTTAGTAAAGGAGCGCTTACTGCCGAAAAAGTAACCCTCGAAATGTCAAAAGTCTATCAGGACTTTGCGATTGATTATGATGTTCATACTTCAAAAATCAATACTCAAGGTATTAAAACACTAACCCAATAAATGAATTTTTATAGTCTGAACAATGAAGCTCCAATGGCTTCTTTCAAAGAAGCCGTAATCAAGGGTATTGCCCCTGACAGGGGTCTATATTTCCCGGAAAGCATAACACCCTTACCAAAAACTTTCTTTGATACTATTGAATCGCTCTCAAATACAGCAATAGCTTTTGAAGCCATACGACAGTTCGTTAGTGATGAAATTCCTGATGATAAATTAAATGCTATTCTCAAGGAAGTATTGGACTTTGAATTTCCTGTAATAACGATTGAGGAAAATGTTGCTGTCTTAGAACTATTTCACGGCCCAACAATGGCATTTAAGGATGTAGGGGCACGATTTATGGCACATTGTTTAGGATATTTTTCAAAGAGTACCGATAATGAAGTTACTGTTTTGGTAGCAACTTCAGGGGATACGGGTGGTGCTGTGGCAAACGGTTTTCTCGGCGTTAAGGGCGTAAAGGTAGTTATCCTTTATCCGAGTGGCAAAGTAAGCGATATTCAGGAAAGGCAACTTACAACACTCGGAAAGAATATTACCGCTTTGGAGGTTGATGGCACTTTTGATGATTGCCAAAAAATGGTAAAAACCGCTTTTTTGGATGCGGATTTACTTAAGAATATGCAACTCACATCGGCAAATTCAATCAATGTGGCACGATGGCTACCACAAATGTTTTATTTCCTATTTGCATACAAACAACTTAAATCATTGGGAAAAGAATTGGTCTTTTCTGTACCTAGCGGCAATTTCGGGAATATCTGTGCTGGCATGGTCGCACAAAAATTGGGAATGCCTGTGAGACACTTTGTGGCATCAACCAATGTCAATGACACTGTTCCACAATTTATGAAGACTGGGGAATACAAACCAAAACCTTCGACCGCGACCATTTCAAATGCCATGGATGTGGGTGACCCTAGTAATTTCATACGCATACGACATCTTTTTAATGACAATTTTGATGCTTTGAATAAAAATCTAAGTTCCTTTTCTTTTACCGATGAAGAGACAAGAGGGGCCATTAAGAAAATTTATGGAATGACAGGCTATATCGCAGACCCCCATGGGGCTGTTGGTTATCTAGGTCTTAAAAAATATCAAAAAGTATATGAAAATAATTATGGTGTGTTTTTGGAAACTGCACACCCTGTCAAGTTCTTGGATGTTGTTGAAGATACTTTGGGGATCGGTCTTGATATCCCTTATCAAATACAAAAAGTGATGGGTAAGGAAAAGAAGGCTATAAAAATCAGTAACTACTCGGCTTTGAAAGCACATTTATTGCAACATCATTAAGTAAGTGGTTTTTATATCGATTTTATCCAAACTAAAGTCAGGGCAACTTTGTCATCCGTATATTTTGAATAAATTTGCCCAACTTAAAATTACTGTTTTATGAAGAATACCGCTTTATCTGAAACCCATATAGCCCTTGGCGCCAAGATGGTCCCTTTTGCAGGCTACAATATGCCTGTCTCGTATGAAGGCGTAAAAGTTGAGCATGAAACTGTCAGGAATGGTGTTGGGGTTTTTGATGTATCCCATATGGGGGAATTCTTGATTGAAGGGCCAAATGCACTTGCTTTGATACAAAAAGTAACATCCAATGACGCCTCTAAACTAAACATAGGTAAAGCGCAATACAGTTGTCTCCCTAATGAAACGGGGGGCATAGTTGATGATTTGATTGTTTATCGAGTGAAGGAAGAAACCTATCTCTTGGTGGTCAACGCCTCTAATATTGAAAAAGACTGGAAACATATTTCAAAATACAATAAGGCAATCAATGCTGAAATGAAAGACATTTCGGAAAATTATTCCTTGTTGGCC
>JAHHKH010000066.1 GCA_018679695.1 Maribacter sp. | reverse complement strand
CAGTATGTCATTGTTTTCATTGCTGGTCAGGTGTTTTCATCCGACTAAGGACATTTCAAAGTAATTGGCAACTTCCCGGTTTATGTTTAGTACAAACCGTCAACAGTTTAAAAAATCAATCTTTGGGAAACAAATTTTTATCCAATCCAGGGATAAGATCCAAGGCATTCTTATAGTACACTTTTTTTAGTACTTCATCGGGTAGATTCAATCCGTACATGGCCCAGAAGGCATGGTATTTTTTGTAATAGGGAAAATACTCATCATCAGTTTCCAGAACCCTGAAATAGGTTGGAAATTCGTTGGGTCTCCAACTATCTTTTCCAAAAAGTATGCGATCTTGGTATTTTACAAAAAAGGTATGTGCATTTTTAGGCTGTCTTCCCAACTCCGAAATTACCGCGCCTATGCCAACATACATATTGGGCATTGCATCCATAAGTTCACCTAATTTTTGCAAATTATTTGCATACCAACCCATGTGTGCATTGATGAACTTGGTCTTGGGATGTTTCTTGAACATATTATGCTGCTCATTTATGATTTGCTCCCACGGTGCGGGGTTGGTAGCGGAACGTTTACGCCTTGGATGTGTTTTTAATTCCAACCAACGTTCGTTATTGCTATCCATAGGGTTCCAGAAAGATCTGGGATCTGCCGCATGGATCAATACAGGCACACCCATTTTTGCACATGTCTCCCATATGGGGTCCAATCTAGGGTCATCTATGGCCAATCGCTCCCCATTGCTATCCTTATATCTCAATCCGAGACTTTTGTATATTTTAAGGCCCTTAGCCCCACTTTTTATATCTGTCTCCAACTGTGCAACAGCTTTCTCGGCCCATCCTTGGGTTCCTACACCGTCAAAATCCACATTGGCAAAAACAACGAACCGGTTGGGATGGTTTTCATTAATACTTTTCAACATCGCATTGATCCGCTCTCCTGACCCACCACTTAAATTAACCATAATGCCCTCGTTAAGCGCATCCATATCCTTCACCAATGCCTTTAGCGCATCAGGGGACATATCCCTTTGGTGACTATGTACATCTATAAAAGGGAACTTTGCCCTTTTCACCTCATTGACAGGAACGACCAAGGTAGATTTTGGATTGTATTCCTCAAAGCCCATTTCCTGGGCTGTTACGAAGGTTACGGGCAATAAGATCGCCGTGATAATCGCTTTAATATATTGGTATGTCATTTATTTTGGTTTAAAGTGAATTAAAGGTTCATATTCTTTAATGCTGTTTGGTATTCCTCAGCAGTATCCAGGTCTTTCTCTTTACCCTTGGGATCTATTGCAAAAACGTCTTGCAAATTGGCCGCTATAATTTTCTTTGCACCGAAATCATTATCCAATTTCGAAAGCTTATCAAAATATGTATTGTGAAATAAAACAGGAACGCCACTTCGGTTATTATAGGCCGTGGCGACAATACCTCTATCGCCATTTATTAAAGTATCTATCATTTCATTAAGGTATTCCGAATCGATTAAGGGTTGATCACATAAGGTTATAAGAATACCCGTATACCTTTTTTTCGAACCTAGAATATGATTTATGGCACAGGATATCGAAGACCCCATGCCCCTCTTCCAATTCTTATTATATAGCCAATGAACATTGGAAGTGCTGCAATGTTCCTTAATCATTTCAGATTTATTCCCCAAGACTACATAAACGTCATCTGCATGGCTATCCAATGCCATATTAATCGCATTGCCGAGTAAGGTAGATCTTCCCCAGGCAAGCAACTGTTTTGGCTGTTGCATTCGGCTCGATGCTCCAGCAGCTAAAATGACTAAGGCTATATTCCTGGCAGCTGGCATTAATTATGAATGGGACTTGATTTAAGTTTAAGCATTATAGGGTCTTGGCTACGAACAACTGCCAAGATTTCAGCTAAAATAGCGATACTGATTTCCTGTGCCGTCTCGGCACCTATATTCAAGCCCGCAGGACCATGGATTACATCAAAGAATGCGTCATCGATTTCAGGAGTCCTTTCAATCAATTCATTCAAAAGCTTTTCCCGTCTTTTTGCTGGTCCCAATATTCCCAAATAGGCCGGAATGGTTTTACTAATTTGTAAGAGAAATTTCAGATCCTTCACATAACTATGTGTCATTAACAATATCGCTGTTTGGTCATCAATATGTTCTATTGAAAGGCCTTCTGAATCGATACAAAGCAGTTCTTGTGCACCAGGAAAGTCAATTAACGCTTTTTCCTCGGAAGGTGCCGCCACAATAGTGACCTCCCAACCAGCAAGTGTTGCAAATGATGATAACTGTACGGCATCATGTTCAGCACCTATAATCAAAAGTTTAAAGCAAGGTTGCATTAGATGTTTGAATACGATTAGATTATCATCAAGAATAAAGGGCTCTCGAAGTGCCATCCTATTCT
>JAHHKH010000058.1 GCA_018679695.1 Maribacter sp. | reverse complement strand
TCCTATTGTATTGGAAGCAACTGATAGGATTGGGGGCCGGGTAAAAACAGATATGGTTGATGGGTATTGCCTTGACCATGGATTCCAAGTGCTGTTGACCGCCTACCCCATGGCAAAAAAATATCTTGATTACAAAGCCTTAAAGCTTCATTACTTTAAGCCAGGTGCAGCACTATTCAGCAATGGAAAGCGCACTACCATAGGTAATCCTATACGGGATCTATCATTTTTGATCACCTCACTTACCAGTACAGTAGGTAACCTTAGGGATAAATTAAAAATATTTAGGCTTAACCGGGAACTTCAAAGAAAATCCCTCGAAGCCATATTTAATGAAACAGAGACATCGACTTTGGCTTTTTTACAACAATATGGATTCTCTAAAAAAGTAATTCACCTTTTCTTCAAGCCTTTCTTCAGTGGTATTTTTCTTGAGCCTAATTTGGAGACTTCAAGTAGGATGTTCCAATTTGTTTACAAAATGTTTGGTGAAGGACTGGCTGCAATTCCGGCATCAGGAATGGGGGCTATATCGAAACAGCTGGAATCAAGATTAAGTAATACTACTTTTCATTTTAACACTCCTGTAAAACAGGTGAAAGAGGGCAAAATATTGCTTGAAAATCAAAGTTTTCTGGATAGTGACTTCACGATTATCGCCACCGACGCCCATCCCCTTATGCCGAATCTCAAAAATCAACAGCTTACTTGGAATAGCTGTGACAACCTTTATTTCTTGACATCCCAAAAAGTGATAACAAAACCTTTGATAGGACTGGTCAGCGATGAAAATGCCTTGATTAACAATATTTTCTACCCAACTACTTTTTCTAAGGAAATGAATAAAGGAAAAGATGTGCTATCCGTAACAATTGTAAAAGAACATGGATTACCTCCAAAGGCACTAATACAAAAAACAAAGGATGAATTAAGAATTCATTTTAATATAAAGGATTCCATTTTTTTAAAGCACTACCGCATTACTAATGCCCTGCCCCGTCTTTCCAACTTGAAAAATGACATAGAACCGTCAGAAACTAAATTAACTGCTACTATTTTCCTTGCCGGGGATACGATGCTCAATGGCTCGTTGAATGCTGCCATGCTATCAGGGGAAAGAGCAGCAGAAGGTGTTATTGCTACCGTTAACAGTGAAACTTCAGCATAAAGTAATTAGGATTGCGATCCTCCCACTAGATGGGGAATTCATATTTCTTCAATAGTGCTAATGAAGCATGCTGCAATGCACTTGCATGTGTTGCCTCCAGTATGATCAACGGAGCTACACCTGCATGTTCGGCTTCCAACCATCTTGAAATACACAAACACCATTTTGAGCCAGGAACAAGACCGGGAAATTTCCAATGGGGTATGGGGGTTGAAAGATCATTACCACGAGCCTTTGTGTAATCCAAAAATTCTTCCGTCACAATAGCACATACCACATGAGTGCCGTAATCTTCACGAATAGTGCGGCAGAATCCATCCCTGAAATAGCCAGTGGCAGGATTCACGCAGCACGGATGCAATGGGGTTCCTAGAACATTTAATTCTGTTGCCATTCAATCCTTTAAATTCCGGAGTCTGGCCTGCCTTTCAATCTAACTTCAATCCTTTTCTTTTTAACGGTTAATCGCTTCATGATTTCCATTAATTCGGCATCTTTAGTCTTTTTATAAATTTCATTGATTCCTAGAACAAGTCGCTTAGCCTCTCTTGAGGCTACTACCCTATCACTTGTAGACATATGACTTAGTTTCTTGTTTTCGAATGCCGCCGCTTGGTGTAAAATGTCCATATACAATTTTCTTTTTTTTATTACCTAAAGATATCTTATAAACTTAAAAATAATAAAGCAACAACATTGATTGTATTTATGGTAACATCAGTTTAATACATACAAAAGAAGGTCACCGGAATACTAAAGCCAAGACTC
Source organism: Maribacter sp. (assembly GCA_018679695.1). Lineage (GTDB taxonomy): Bacteria > Bacteroidota > Bacteroidia > Flavobacteriales > Flavobacteriaceae > Maribacter_A. The sequence continues at coordinate 4,961 of JAHHKH010000058.1, read as the reverse complement.
TCTTGTATAGGTATTTATTGCCTACGCCAGAACTTTGCAGCTTTGCACTAGGCTTGAAAAAGCTCAAGCATTGTGTGATCACTCCTTAATGGAATAGAACCGGGAATACGCAGAAGAGCACATAATTCCCATGCTGTGTTATCCACCAATGTAAATGTAGGGTTTTCGCATATTAAGCCAGAATAAACGGTATTCAATAAAACATGGTAATACCTAAGCGTTTAATTCCTTTGTACATTTAGGGTAATAATAATCCTCGTATAACTTTTTATAAATATCCGTAAATTACTCCGATGGAAGTGCCCCTGGTTAGTATACTTATTCCGTTTAAAAATACCGCGCCGTATTTGGTGGAATGCCTTGATTCTATCCAGGCACAGGAATACAAGAATTGGGAAGTCCTTGCTGTTGACGATTCATCCACGGATAACAGTTGGGAAATCGTTGCTAAATACGCTAAAACCGATCCACGGTTTAAGCTAATCAAGAACTCTGGGAAGGGTATTATTGAAGCATTGCGTACTGCCTATCATCGTTGTAATGGCGAGTTAATTACAAGAATGGACTCCGACGATATCATGCCTATGGATAAAATTGGGACAATGGTCAATTTGTTAATCAAAAAGGGGCAAGGTCATGTGGCAATTGGTCAAGTAAGGTACTTCTCAGATCAGGGAATCAGTAACGGTTATGCGCGATATGAAGCCTGGTTAAATAAGATCACGGCCAGAGGAACGAACTATGCTGAAATATATAAAGAATGTGCTATCCCCTCTCCTTGTTGGATGGTTTTTAAGGAAGACCTTAAAAAATGTGGAGCCTTTGAGCCTGACCGTTATCCTGAAGATTATGACCTAACGTTTCGTTTTTATGAAAACCGATTGAAATGTATTCCTTGTAATAAGGTACTGCACCACTGGAGGGACTATGATTCGCGAACTTCAAGGACCAGTGAACATTATGCGGCTAATTATTTTTTGGACATTAAGTTGCATTACTTTTTAAAACTCGAATATGATCCTGGTAGGCCACTTGTGATTTGGGGTGCAGGAACCAAAGGAAAAACCATAGCCAAGAGCCTGATAGAAAGAAAGTTGGATTTTAATTGGATTTGTGATAATCCCAATAAAATTGGCAAGAACATTTATGGAAAAAGACTATTTCATTTTCGAGTTTTAAATGATATGAAAAATCCACAGAATATTATTACAGTCGCCAATGAAGAAGAACAGAACTCTATTCGAAGCTACTTTACTACAATAAATAAGCAGCCTATGAAGGATTATTTTTTCTTTTGTTGAATATAAACATTAATAATAGCAGCAAAAATCTGAATACTTCATATATTTGTCTAATCAAATTCAGGAATGCAGTTTAAATATCCAGAACTTCTTTGGGCCTTATTGCTACTACTCATTCCTATTTTCATTCATCTTTTTCAACTTCGAAGATTTAAAAAAACGCCGTTCACCAACGTTAAGCTGCTACAAAAGGTAGTTGCAGAATCACGTAAGAGCAATACGCTTAAGAAATGGCTGTTATTATTCACACGCCTGGCCATCTATACTTCAATAATAATCGCCTTTACGCAGCCTTTCCTGGCCAACAAAACGGCATTGCAAGAGAAGGAAACCGTTATATATCTTGATAATTCGTTTAGTATGCAGGCGAAATCAGATCAGGGCACCTTATTGGAAAATGCGATTCAGGAATTGATTAGGGAAATCCCGGAAGACAAAACCTTCAATCTTTTCACAAATACGTCTGAATATTGGAATGTTCAAATAGAGGATATTAAAAATGATCTTTTGACGATAAGAGGAACACCTGATCAATTAAATTTTGATGAAATACAGTTAAAGGCAAACACCTTTTTCTCAAAGCGGGTAAATTCCATAAAAAATCTGATACTGATTTCCGATTTTCAACAACGTATGTCCAGTTCAACTGCCGACACAACGAATTCAGTAAAAAGGCATCTTATTAAGTTATCATCCCCATCAACAGGCAACGTTTCATTAGACAGCATTTATATCGGCAAATACGGAACTGAAAATATTGAAATTACGGCCTTACTACGAGGACCAAATGAGATACAAAGTATCCCAGTCTCATTATTCAATAATGACAAATTAATTGCAAAAACCTCGGCAGTTTTCGAAAATTCGAAGGGTGAAGTAAGTTTTACCCTTTCCTCAAATGAAGTCATAAATGGTAAACTTCAAATCTCAGATGCAGGAATCACTTTTGATAATCATCTATATTTTAATATCAATGAAAAAGAAAGGCCAAAAGTATTGGCAATCAGTGATATTTCAACAGATTATTTAAAACGGATTTATACCGATAACGAGTTTGTGTTCTCTTCATTTACGTTGAAAAATCTTAATTACAGGGATTTGGATGATCAAAATTTAATTCTTTTGAATGAACTGGAGAAGCTTCCAACTTCATTAATTGGGAGCATTTCTTCCTTCGTTTCCAATGGTGGGAATTTAGTGGTAATTCCATCCACCAAATCAGTTATAAACAACTATAATCAGTTACTTTCAAGATTATCATTGGGTTCTCTACTTGATAAAGTAATTGCTGAAAACATAATTACCCGAATCTCATTCGCGCATCCACTCTACGAAAATGTTTTTGAAAAAACCATAGTTAATTTTCAATACCCAAAAGTCTCGGAGTTCTTTAATACAAATTCCAATTCTTCAGCTATCCTTCAATATCAGAACGGCGAACCATTTCGTTTGGGCAAGAACGGGGTCTATTTATTCACGGCATCTATTGCTGACCAAAATTCGAACTTTAAACAATCACCGCTTATTGTACCCACTTTTTACAAAATGGGCGTGAATAGTTTAAAACGAGCTGAGCTTTATCATACCATGGGTGGGCAAATACGCATAGATGTGGCCCAAAAGATCGCTAAGGACAATATTTTGAAAGTATCCAAGGATGGTCTTGAGTTTATACCACAACAGCAGGCCTTTGCGAACAAGGTTTCCCTCACTTTCAATGAAAATCCCTTCGAGGACGGAATTTATTCAATTGTGGAAAATGGCAACATATTAAGAAACTTAAGCTTTAATTATCCAAGGGATGAAAGCGAAATGAAATTCCTGGACCTGGGTAATTTGATGGCTACCAGTAAACAAAATTCAATTACGGCCTTATTTCAAGAATTACAAAAGGAAGATAGTATAAGCGAGCTTTGGAAATGGTTTGTTATTTTAGCATTGCTGTTTATTTTGATTGAAGTACTCATCATTAAATACTTGAAATGATCCAAAACAGATAAACCAAGCGTACATGAACATACTCATTAAATCTGCAAAAATCATACATGCCCAAAACAAAGGCCTACACTTAAAGAAAAGGGACATTCTCATCAAAAATGGAAACATTGGGAAAATTGCAGTTAAGATAGATTTACCTAGGAACACTAAACTTGTTGAATTAAAAAATTTGCATGTTTCGCTTGGGTGGTTCGATAGCAGTGTAAGTTTTGGAGAGCCTGGTTATGAGGAGCGGGAAACCATTTTAAACGGACTAACGACCGCCGCCAAGAGTGGTTTTACCGATTTGATATTAAACCCGAATACCTACCCCCTAGCAGATAGTAGTTCAGATATCGTTTTTCTAAAGAATGCAGCAAAAGGTCATGCTACGAATCTTAATCCACTAGGTACTTTGACCAGGAATTCCGAAGGAATAGACCTTGCGGAATTATACGATATGGGAAATGCCGGAGCAATTGGATTTTATGATTTCAAATCCCCAATAGAAAACTCGAATCTCTTAAAAATTGCCTTGCAATATGTACAAAACTTCAACGGACTTGTTTATTCCCAACCATTGGACACCAATATCGCAGGTAAAGGGATTGTAAACGAAGGAACAGTTTCAACCCAATTAGGATTAAAGGGAATTCCCGCTTTGGCAGAAGAGTTGCAAATTGTTCGCGACCTTTTTATTTTAGAGTATACAGGGGGGAAATTACATATCCCTACGATATCCACATCGAATTCAGTAAAGCTTATCGCTGATGCCAAAAAAAAGGGGTTGGATGTTAGCTGCAGTGTTGCACTGCACAATCTATACTTTACCGATGAAGTCCTGAAGGAGTTCGATACCCGTTATAAGGTGATGCCCCCTTTGCGAACCAAAGAGGATGCTAAATCGCTTATAAAAGGATTGAATGATGGTACAATCGATTTTGTCACTACAGACCATATACCATTGAATGTAGAATTAAAACGGGTAGAATTTGACAATGCAGCGTATGGTTCAATAGGGTTGGAAAGCGCATTCGGTTTGCTTCATCAGATTTTCGATTTACAGCAGACAATTTCATTGTTAACAAAAGGGAGAGAACGTTATAATCTTGAATCTGTCGACCTTGCGACGGGGAATAAGGCATGTTTGACGCTATTTAATCCTGATTTCGAGTACAGCTTTGAAAAGAAGCATATTCTATCGACATCAAAAAATAGCATGGTCCTGGGTGAAACTGTAAAAGGAAAAGTATACGGAACAGTGAATAACGATCAACTAATTTTAGCATAACCCTAAATACATCAATTAAATAGATCATACCTTATAAATGGATACAGCAAAAGACGGAAAAACAACTGCTATAGTAGCTTATCTTACCATTGTAGGTGCCTTTATTGCGATTACCATGAATATGGAACCCAAGAATGGGTTTGCCCGTTTTCATACAAGACAGGCCTTTGGCCTGCATTTAATGTTTCATGGTTTTGCCCTGTTTTCAAGTGTATGGTTTAATGAATATGCACTTTATGGTCTTTACCTTTGCTATTTTATTCTTTGGATATATGGATTTTTAGGGGCGCTAAGCGAGAAAAAACAATTGGTCCCTGCCATTGGTCCGTATTTTCAAAAATGGTTTACATTTATTTCATAAATTATGACTACTGCCCCCCTATCCCTAACCC
>JAHHKH010000038.1 GCA_018679695.1 Maribacter sp. | reverse complement strand
CAATATTGCAATTGACCAGGTATTGACCGTCGCTACCAACTGAAAACCGAGGCTAGTGAAAATACCCGCGCCTATCATATTTGCAATTACGATGGCCGTGGCTGTAGGAAATCCTATAGAATTGGATTTGCTCATGGGGCATTAAAAAATATATGGTTGGCACTCATTTCATAGATGTTCAATTTTTCTAATTTTGAGGAAAATCCTTCAATCTCATCCGGCAGTTTTTCATGACGGCCCAACACCAAAAAACCACCTGGTCGTAAAACAGCTTTCATCTGATTAAAAATGGCCCTTTGCAAGGAAGGTTCAAAGTAAGTTGCAACCAAATTGCGACAGAGCAATAGATCAAACATTCCTGAAGGGAAAGAGATGCGAATATCCTGTTTTATCCATTTAATGCTTTTACTAAAGGAAGAATGTATACAATATCCTATTTCATTTACCGAAAAGGCTTTGTCTAACCATGGCTTAGGTAATCCTTTGAGGCTGCCTTTGGGGTAACACCCTTTTTTAGCCCGTTCGAGTAATCTTTCATCGATATCCGTTGCAATAATCTGAAAATCCAATGCAGGAAATTTTTTCCTGAGAACAAAATGCCAGATTAAAGCAAGGGTATAAGGTTCTTCCCCAGATGCGCAACCAGCCGACCAACACCGGAAGGGACGGTTTTCATATTTGGCCTTCATTGCCAATCTATGTAATAGATTATCCATTAAAAAATCAAAAACGGCCCAATCCCGGTAAAATCTTGAAATAGTAATTCGACACATGCTATCCAATACATCCCACTCCTTAGGATGGTTAGCTAGCCAACTTTGATATTCTCCGAAATTTGGCAAATTCAAGGTATTCATGCGGTGTCTAATTCTTTTACAAACCTGCTTATGTACTTTTCTAAAGCCTGACCATCGCATCTTCATCTGGGGAAGCGCCCATTGTAAAAATATAGCACACTCATTTTTCATTTCATAATGCCTTATTGGGAATTCCTAGTTTATAAAAGGGTTATACGTTGCCAATAGTCGCTAAGCCCAGCAAGTTTACCCCTTGCTAAATTTGAGATACGTTCTTTGCCAACCTTCCTGTTTTTCAATTGAAAATGCAATAAATGAGGCTCATTAATCGGTTTTCCGATTTGCGAAACGATAAATATCCGGGCTTCATCCGCGAATTTATTTGTTACAACGGCTCGGCTCAAATCCATGGTAAAATAATTATATATTTTACCTGTGTGACTAATGGGGTTCTTACCTGAAGTGGCCTCCAAGCTCATAGGGCGATAGGGAGTGATCAAACCGTTGATTCGATTTCCCCTGCCCACCTGGCCATCATCACCATGTTCGGCACTGGTTCCCGTTACCGTTAGGTAAATACTTTCTTTGGCATAATCATCGGCTGTATTGATATATACGACAGCCCTTGATAGATCCAAATTGGTACTTATATATTTCTTTACCCTCTCAATTTTCGAGATATAATCGTCCAAATCGGATATGTGTTGATCAACCAACGCCATGGCTATGGTATAATAATCCCTTTCCGGTCCCTTTACCCCCATTACTTTTATATCCTCACCTATATAGGGGAAGTTACTTTTTGTGGTCTGATCATTCAAAAGTTGTTCAATTTTAATGACGGTTGATTCTATCTTGGTATTAGGGTAGTAACCGGCTCCAAATGATGTATCATTGGCCAACGGAACCTCACCTTTTCCAAAGCGGTTGAAGAGTTCCACCAAACCTTCACTTCCTGGGCGTATCCTTGAAACTATTTGAATATCTTTTTCAATATTAAGGTAACGGATATTTTTCCTCAACCATTGTTTTGCAGTTTCAATAGCAATTTCCCCAACAGGAATTTTTTTACCATTCGTTTGTGATGTTGCCCTGCCCGAAATTATCAGTGACATGGGTTGAACTACTTCCCCACCACCGTAGGCAGGTTTTGATTGTCCCCCAATCAAAAGGGCCTTATCTACATTGTGGTGCATTATGGCTCCAAATTCTTTTAGATAGTACTTGCAAAGTTCAACCGAGATCTGTTCGGAAATCGCATCGCATATAGCATCAGGGTGTCCTAGGCCCTTTCTTTCAGCCATCTCAATGGTGTCATCGACTAGGTTACCTATAATGATGTTACTAGTCATTTTGTTCTTTCAATATTTTAAATAATTATTGCCATCAACTCCGAGTACTTATTCTTATAGTAAAGTTGAGCTTAAACTACTCAACCCCCATCCGATATTTTCGCTCGCGTAAACGGTACGAACCTAACAGGCATTAGATTTTTTTTGATGATTTTGTTTTTCCTTTTTGTGACCAGTACCAATTGCCGGATGCCATGATGCGGACCCACGGGAATGATCATCCGTCCCCCGATCTTCAACTGGTCTATAAGTGGTTGGGGAATTGCATCGGCCCCTGCAGTAACCATAATAGCGTCAAAGGGAGCCTTGGCTGGAATGCCATGATAGCCATCTCCCGATTTCACGATAACATTGTGATAACCTAAAAAATGTAATCTTTTCTTAGCCTGCATGGCCAAGTCCTCCACAATTTCAATGGTATAGACCGAATCAACGATTCTGGCCAGTACCGCCGCCTGATAACCGGAACCCGTTCCGATTTCGAGCACCCGATCAGCGGCATTCAAACGCAGTGCTTGGGTCATAAAGGCAACGATATATGGTTGTGAAATGGTTTGGCCATTGCCAATGGGTAAAGGCCTATCATTATAGGCATACGGTTTCATTTCCTCTGGCACAAATTTATGTCTTGGTACGTTCAACATGGCCGAGAGGGTCGACAAATCAACTATATCCCTACCCTGCAACTGCCTTTCTACCATCTGCTTCCTTTGCGCTGAGTAGTCGGTTTGACCTAACACGCCTACGCTGTGCATCAAGAAAAGTCCAAAAAGTAGTGAAACAATCTTCCTCATAGTAGTTTAATTTCACATCGTATTCTAGGAAACAATAAAAATATTGTTTTATATGCAGGTCCTAAATGATCTTAGTCATTAGCTGATCATTTAAAATTACGTTTGAGAAACGCATTTCCGCTCGAGCTCATTATCCGTTCAATAATTTCATCGGCCTTAATATTGTTCTTGGCCACCTTAAACCCAGCATCTTTCATATAATTGTAGGCATGTCGTTCAAGAAAATCGGCCAGATAGGGTAGTTCTTCCGAAGTCCAGAAAGCATTTAAGGGGTCTATAATGCCGTCAAAGTCCGACCCAATGACCATACAGTCCCAAGCAAAAAGTCCTTCGTTATCAAGTACCTCCAAAATATGTTGCACTTGATTCCACAACAACTCGGACCTGTAGTGCATTATTTTGGACCGTCTTGTGGAATGTTTGGTGTTTTTCAATGTTTTCTTACTGGCTATTCGACGCTCATCTAACTGCAAACCAAAAATTCCTTTGCTTTTTGCGATTCTGATGATTTCCTCATCAAAAAAATTAATGTCCACAGGATTGAACTTTTTGGCAACCTTAGAGCCAGTTTGCTTTGGCAAAGCAACTGATTTCATTCCGTTGACCGCCCCATGGCTCACAATGATCGGAATGTTCTTATAGGCAGGGGTATTATCGATGAGAGTATAATAATCCTGTCTGGCCGCAACACTCATATGTTTCAGGTCTATTAAAATACGTTTGCCATTTGTCGTACTCAATAATTCCTTCACGACCGTAATGCCTAATGGGGTAAACCCCGTGTCAATACCTTCTGTTTGGTCTACCTTTTTTCGTACCAGTTTAGTGAAACTCTCGGCATGCCCGCATAAATGATTCCAAAAATGGTGTGCAATAGCAACAAATAATGGTGGGGTATCCCAATTTTTGATTTTTTGAAGATTGGCCAAGAACTCATTTTTATTCGGGGGTTTGTTTATCCGTTGATTCAGTACATGCATCCCTTCAATCGATAGGACAACGCAGATCGTATGCTTTTCATCTTTGTCTTCTGCCCTAATCGCTTCAATCTCATCATAGTTATGTACCAGTTTATATCGGTATTTGCCTTCCGGAAATCGCTTTACCAAACCATCGAGCTGTTTGTAAAAATCATATTCCATTTCTAGATCCTTGAAATAATCATTCATCGCCTGCACGGCATCGACCCTTTTTTTGCCGACTCCGGTAGCAAAGTTTGCGGCAATATCCTTGATGAACTCATTTTTGATCTTATTTACAAAAAACCATTTTTCTATCGGATAGAGCGAGACACATACAATGGAAACACCGCCTTTCGCCAAACTCGTGAAATTAGCCTGTGAAAATTTTGTCAAATGGATAATGTAATTGATGAACTTATCAAGAAGCGAAGGCGGATTATACCTCCAAATGCTATTGGTCCTATTCCTGTTGGGATTGTTTCTCCCTATCACCTTGTAATTATAGCTTTTACCATAGGGTTTCATCGCTGAATGGCAATGAAAATCAACATAATTATTTTTCTCAAAAGCCATATTGGTAAGGTTTTAATGGTTTTATCTAAAATTATTGATTATGCAATTAACAACAACAGGGTTTTCCCTCCTTTTATCAATGTTTGATGGTCTACGAGGAATTTTAATTTATAACGATCTGCATAGAAAACTTTTCTAGCTTATTCTTTTTTTAAGTTTGAAAATGCCTGTTGCAGTTTTTTGGTAATTTCACCAATTTCATTCCCTTCATAGTAGCTATGCCCATCAATCTGTTTTACAGAGGCTATCTGGGTACTTGTCCCGGTTAGAAAGGCCTCATCCATCTGCACCAGACCTTGCTTGGAGACTGCTTCTTCCCGCACCTCAATATGGAGCTCCTTACACAACCCCAAAACCACTTGTCTTGTAATCCCATCCAATATATATTCATTTGCCGGATGGGTATACACTGTTTTATCCTTTATAAAAAAAACGTTGCAATGTGAAGCTTCGGTCACCATATCGTTGCGTACGAACAATGTTTCATAGCATCCTTGTTGTACTGCTTGTTCATTGGCTATCACATTCCCCAATAACGAGGTGGATTTAATATCGCACCGAGACCATCTAAATTCTGGCATTGTGATCACCGATGCATTTATGGAATTTATGTCAGGAAAGGTTTTGGGTGTTGCGTACATCATCGCCGTTGGTCTGCTATTATGGGGGAAAGCATGTTGTCTTGGTGCCACACCCCTACTCACTTGAATATACAACAAACAGTCACTATCAACTAAGTCAACCGCTCTGAGTAGCTTGGGCACTTCCTTGGTCAAGATTCGGATATCAAAAGTTAGGTTTATTTTTTGAAGACATTGATCAAGACGTTTGAGATGCGCTTGTTCATAAAAGAAACGTCCTCCTATCCGGGCCATTACCTCATAAATCCCGTCTCCGAACAAAAATCCCCTATCAAATACGGATATTCTCGCGGCTTCAGCTTCCAATATTTCCCCATTCAACCAAACTTTTTTTGGATATTGGGCCATGACAAAACAACTTTTAGTATTCCTAGTTCTAAACTACTCATATTATTCGATATACATTGTTGGTATCCTAAAGGAAATTTCAAAGCTGCAAACACCATGGGATTTCGAACATTAGTTTGAGTCTTTGTCATGAAAACGCTACATTTCATCATAAAATAATGCCGTAAATAAAGTAAAGACTGTAACCTTTTAGGAGAAATCAGGTCTATTTAGGTATAATCAAAACCATTAAGCCATGTCTGACAAACCAACCAAACAGCGAATTGAAATTATTGACGCCCTGAGAGGATTTTCGCTTGCTGGTATTGTCATAGTGCATTTTGTTGAAAATTTCATTGGTTCGGCCGTACCCCAGAATGTATTGGAAGGCCTACATGTAGGTCCAATGGATTATGTGGTAGATGCCTTTATCACCCTATTCCTCAGGGGTAAATTTTTTGCATTGTTCTCATTTCTTTTTGGTTTAAGTTTTTTTATCCAAATGGATAATGCCCAGGAAAAGGGCACGTATTTTGGTCCTCGATTTTTGTGGCGTGTAATAATTTTATTGTTGATCGGAGGCTTACATCATATGTTCTATCGTGGCGATATTTTAACCATTTATGCGCTTTTGGGCGTATTCCTTATTCCCTTTTACAAATTGAGCAATAAATGGGTGCTTGGTAGTGCGGCATTATTGTTTTTGGGATTGGGGCGGTTTTTGGTTTTTGCCATTGCCCAAGGTGAAAGTATTTTTAGTCCAGGAGGTATAATGCCAGATGACCCGGAGGCCCTGGCTTATTTTAATATCTTGGAAAATGGCTCGTTAAAAGATGTAATTGTTTCCAATTCGACCATAGGACACCTGAACAAATTGGAATTTCAATTTGGGGTTTTTGGCAGGGGTTATCTCACTTTTGGCTTCTTTCTTTTGGGATTGTATACCGGTCGCATTGGCTTTTTCCTGAAATTGCAAGAAAACAAGAAGTTGATTAAAAAAGTGCTTATTGGTGCCATCATACTTTTTGTGGTCTCTATTGTGCTTACTGCGCTTATCTTCATGCAATTGGGTCAAAATGTAACTTTTGATAATTGGCCGGCAATGGCGGGCTTGACGGCCTTTGATCTTAATAATATTGCAATGACATTTATTTTGATCACTTTGTTTGTCATGGGCTATAAAAAGGTAAAAGGACAAAAATGGTTGGGTAAATTTGCACCTTATGGTCGTATGGCATTAACGAATTACGTCTTTCAAACTTTATTGGGAACTTTCTTATTCTTTGGTTGGGGATTGGGCTATTTGGTGGAACTTAGAAACAGTTACGCCTTTTTGATTTCAATCCTTGTGATTATAGTACAAATGGTATTTAGCAAATGGTGGCTGGCAAAATTCCAATACGGGCCATTGGAATGGCTATGGCGCAGTATTACCTTTTTTAAATGGTATCCCCTACGCAAAAGGATTCAAGGTGATTCCTAGTCACAGATTTTGTTGTAATATGGATTTCGAAAACAAGGCCTAGTTAAAAGCTATTTTTTTGGATCCTTATAGGCCTCGATGATTTCCAATATCCGCCCAATGGGCAAACCTTCAATATGATTACCATTGTGCCCGGTAGTGGTTCGACCCGCGAACAACGAATTAACAATCGCCTCCTCGGTGGCCTCAATGGTAGCCAAAAATAAGGGGGAAATAGCCTCATTACGCAAAGTTTCGGTCTTTTGTACTATGGCAGAACTGGTATTTGGAATTCTATTCTGATCGGCCGTGGAAACGGCGATCACATAATCCCCACTACCATTGGAGGCAATACCTCCTGTCTTGGCCAAGCCCAACATAGCTCTTTTGGCCATACGTTCCAAGTTCCGCGCATCTAAAGGAGCATCGGTCATAATAACGATCATGCAGGAGCCGTCTACATCATAACGGAAGGTCTTTGGGTAATTATCCAATTCCTTGGCAATGGGAACACCATTGATTTCAAGTACTCCGCCAAAATTCGATTGCACCAACACCCCAATCGTATACCCGCCGAACTTTTTAGGCACTAACCGCGACGCTGTTCCGACACCCCCCTTGTAACCGAAGCAAACGGTTCCTGTACCTGCACCAATATTTCCCTCGATAACAGGACCACTTTTGGCATTTATTATAGCGTCCAAGACATGTTTTTGCTTCACATGCCTCCCACGGATATCATTTAGATATCCATCATTGGTCTCGCCAACCACAGGATTAACCGAACGTACTTTTTCATTTCCCGGTAATCCCAAGGTATAACTGATTAAGGCCTCGGATGCAGAAGGCACGCTCAAGGTATTGGTCAAGATAATGGGGGTTTCAATATTCCCCAACTCCTTTACCTGGCTATAACCCGCCAACTTTCCGAAACCATTGCCGATATAGATGGCCGCTGGAACTTTCCTTTGAAATATATTTCCGGAATGTGGCAAAATCGCCGTGACACCTGTTCGTATATCATCGCCCGAATGTAGTGTGGTATGGCCCACCATCACGCCTTTGACATCGGTGATGGCATTGTGGTCACCGGGTTTTAAAATCCCAATTTCAATACCATAATCCCTTGCCCTTTTTTCTTGTGCAAAGTTGGTCGATACCGTTGTTATTAAAACGAGGGTAATTAGTGTCTTTCCCATAGAATACTCGCTTGATCAAGTGAATTTACAATATCATAGCCTAGCTTTCAAAATTTAATTGGTTAAAAGATATTTCCGAGATGGCTACCCTCAATATATCTTTCTGGTATGTTTTAAGGTTTGCTAACTTTGTCACGCTATGCCGAAAATACCAGAGATTCACTTTAAGATCTACAAGCCTTATGGTATGTTGAGCCAATTAACCTCCAATGAAGAGCGACAGCTCAAGAATAAACGTTTTTTAAGTGAGCTCTTTGATTTTCCAGAAGGAATTATGCCTGTTGGCCGACTGGATGAAAAATCGGAAGGACTTTTGCTCATGACTACGGATGGAAAGCTGAGCGACGAAATTAATCGATCTGGGTTCGAGAAAGAGTATTATGCCCAATTGGATGGGGAAATTACCAATGAGGCCATACAAGCACTAAGCAATGGCGTTGAAATTGGCCTTTGGGGCAAAAGATATACCACCAAACCCTGCAAAGTCACAAAACTCACAGCAACCCCTACCCTGCCTAGTGCGGATAAGCATATCCGTATTGGCACCCACCGTCGTAATTCTTGGGTCAGTATTATTCTTACTGAAGGAAAGTTCCGTCAGGTTCGTAAAATGACCGCAGCTGTGGGTTTTCCAACCTTACGCTTGATACGTATACGAATTGGTGAAATCACGCTAGATTGTATGAAACCAGATGAAGTTCGTTGCATTTCCCGATTGTCAACTAAAACTTAAATTAAAATTATGGGATTCAACAAAATATAAGTTAGTTTTAGGGCATGATGGACTCGCAAGGAAATAACATCAAAAAATTCGGGACATTTGCCGGGGTTTTCACGCCTACCTTACTCACCATCTTAGGAGTGATCATGTACCTGAGAATGGGTTGGGTAGTAGGTAATGCCGGACTATTAGGTGCTTGGTTGATCATTATCATATCATTTTTGATTACCTTGACTACTGCCCTATCGATGTCTGCCATTACAACGAATATACGTATAGGCGCTGGTGGTGCCTATGCCATTATTTCACAAGCCTTAGGCCTGGAAGTGGGGGGCAGTTTGGGCATACCCAGGTATGTTTCCCAGGGTCTGGCCGTTACCATGTATATTTTTGGTTTTAGGGAAGGATGGTTGGAAATATTTCCCGAGCATAATGCCTTTTTGGTCGATATTATTGTTTTTGGGGTATTGATTACCATTGCTTATATAAGTGCCGATTTAGCGATAAAAACACAGTTCTTCATTATGCTGGTTATCATACTATCCTTGGTATCGATAGTAATAGCAGGCTATTATGGATCTATGGGTATTCCTACGGAAGAAGCCATTCGTTGGGGCACTTTTGAGGGAACTGCCGACAATGACCCAAGCGGTACGGGATTTTGGATTGTTTTTGCAGTATTCTTCCCAGCTTCAACAGGTATCATGGCAGGGGCCAATATGTCTGGTGAATTAAAGGACCCTAAAA
>JAHHKH010000037.1 GCA_018679695.1 Maribacter sp. | reverse complement strand
TTTTAGTAGGGTCCACAAAAATCGAATTGCTTGAAAGTACCTCACCTGACGGTCCGATTGGTAAATTCATAGCAAAAAAAGGACCGGGCATGCATCATATGGCCTTTGCAGTTAAAGATACCGACGAAGCGCTGAAAAAGGCAGAAGAACGTGGGGTAAGACTTATTGATAAGGTATCGCGTAAAGGGGCTGAAGATTTGAATATTGGTTTCCTACATCCTAAATCGACCCACGGGGTTCTTACTGAACTTTGTTCAAAAAAAGAATAGCAGCACAAAACAAAAAAGAAGGAATATTAAAGGATAACCTTATAGAAACCAATGGCAAATCAAGAAAAGATCAATGAGCTTATTGAGAAAAGGGCCAAAGCAAGATTAGGTGGCGGCGAAAAGCGTATAGACTCCCAACATGCAAAAGGCAAATTAACCGCTAGGGAAAGGATTGACCTATTGTTGGATGATGATAGTTTTGAGGAGTTTGATATGTTCGTTACCCATAGGTCAAAATCATTTGGACTTGATAAACAACGGTTTCTCTCCGATGGTGTGATAACAGGGCATGGTACCATTGATGGTAGAATTGTTTATGTATTCTCCCAGGATTTTACGGTATTTGGAGGCTCCTTATCCGAAACCTATGCGCTTAAAATCTGTAAAATTATGGATATGGCCATGAAAATTGGTGTTCCAGTGATTGGCCTCAATGATAGTGGAGGAGCACGAATTCAAGAAGGAGTAAGGTCATTGGCCGGTTATGCTGAAATTTTCCAAAGGAATATTATGGCCTCTGGGGTAATTCCACAAATATCTTCCATCTTAGGACCCTGCGCAGGGGGTGCCGTATATTCTCCAGCTTTGACCGATTTTACAATAATGACCGATAAGACCAGCTATATGTTCGTGACAGGACCTAAAGTAGTCCAAACCGTAACTGGCGAGGTTGTTTCGGCAGAGGAATTGGGTGGTGCAAAAATTCACTCCACCAAATCTGGGGTATCCCATTTCTTAGCTGAATCTGACGAGGAAAACTTGTTACTGATTCGGAAATTGATGAGTTATCTACCTTCAAATAATTTGGAAGACCCCCCCGCAATAGTATGTGATGACCCAATAGATAGACTGGAAGATTCCTTAAATGAGATTATTCCAGAAAGTCCCAACCAACCCTATGATATTGTGGACGTTATTTCGACATTGGTTGATAATAGTGAGTTTACTGAGGTTCATCGAAATTATGCACGAAACATTACTGTAGGTTTTGCACGATTCAATGGTCGTTCTGTAGGCATAGTTGCCAATCAACCCAAATATTATGCAGGTGTTTTGGATATTGAAGCATCGAGAAAAGCAGCACGATTTGTTCGTTTTTGTGACGCTTTTAATATCCCAGTAGTGACCTTGGTTGATGTACCGGGCTTCTTGCCAGGTACGGGACAAGAGTATGGCGGTATTATCCTTCATGGGGCAAAATTATTGTTTGCCTACGGAGAAGCCACCGTACCAAAAGTGACTATAACCCTTCGTAAATCATATGGTGGCGCGCATGATGTCATGAGTTGTAAACAACTTCGAGGTGATTTAAATTATGCCTGGCCTACTGCGGAGATTGCAGTGATGGGTGCCAAAGGTGCGGTTGAGGTACTTGAAGGTAGCAATATCAGGAAAATTGAGGATACCGAGGAAAAAACGAAATACATTGAGCGGAAAGAAGATGAATATACTTCAAAATTCGCCAATCCTTATGTAGCAGCCAAGTATGGTTTTATTGATGATGTAATAGAACCCCGAAACACACGATTTAGAATTATCAGGGCACTTGAATTATTGTCCAATAAGAAAGATGTAAATCCACCTAAAAAACATTCAAACCTCCCATTATGATGCTTATGAATATAGGTTTACAATTAAATCAAATCAGTGAAGGATACGTTATTTTATTGTCGGGTCTGTTGATTGTTTTTAGTGCGCTATTGACCCTTTCACTATTCTTTAAATTTGGACTGCCTGTGTTACTTTATGTTTACAAGGTAATTACAAAGGGAAGGGATAAAAAGATCAAGGATATTCGCATAAATGCCGATGAGAATTTTACTGGACAAGTTGCTGCCGTCATATCGGCTTCAATACATCTGTATTTAAATGAGCAGCACGATGATGAAAATGCCATATTGACCATAAAGCAAGCGAGAAAAATGTATTCTCCCTGGAGTTCCAAGATCTATGGGACACATCCAAAACTATAATCAACATATATTGGCTCACCGAAATTAAAACAGGCCTGGTGAAAAGAAACAACCAAAAAAATGAAAAATTTTAAATTCAAGATACACGATAACAATTACAACGTAAAGATCCTTTCCCACGAAGGAAACAGGATTGAATTGGAGGTGAACGGAACTTCATATTCCGTTAAAATGCAAGAGGAAATCAAGAAAGTAAAAACACCTACTTTGGTTCGTTCGGCATCAAAAAGACCGGCTGAACCTCTAAAGGTTAATCCAAGCTCATCCAAGACCCAAATAGTTGCACCGATCCCAGGAGTGGTACTTTCCCTGGATGTGAAAGTCGGTGATACGATTAAGGTGGGGGATAGATTGATTGTTCTCGAGGCCATGAAAATGGAAAACAATATAGTATCGGAAAAAGCGGGTACAATTACAGCCGTCAAGGTGAGCGTTGGGCAACAAGTATTACAAAACGAAATAATGATAGAATTGGAATAATAATTCCCAGTTAGGCGTATTGATATTTGGTCTTATCACTAAACCAATCGCGATAACTAACAAAAATTAAATAATGAAGAAAATATTATTAATATTCGGAGTTCTATCGCTGCTGATTTTTATAAGGCCCGCCCTAGGATTTAATAATGAGCCCACTCC
>JAHHKH010000020.1 GCA_018679695.1 Maribacter sp. | reverse complement strand
ATTCCGTTAATGAGGGTAATTCTGTTTTGTCAAAATGCATATGCATTTGGAATAATGGCACCCATTCGGGATATACTTCTTGCCAATTCGCATGATTATATCTGGTATATTCCGAAAAAATTACTGACCGATTTCCCAAATAAAAAAGAAAGTTTCACAACCAGTATAGTAGATCTGCAGTATTTCAAAAGCGATGTCATATTTGTGCCTGGCAATGAAGTGCCCTATTATTTAAGAGGGGTCAAAGTACAGATTTTCCATGGATTGGCCGGAGAAAAAAGGGGGCATTTTAGAATACGGCATTACTTTGACCTGTATTTGACCCAAGGGCCTTATTTCACAAAAAAATTCAATGAATTCAAGGCTAAATTTCAGGACTTTGAGGTAATTGAAACAGGTTGGCCCAAATTGGATGTGTATGGCAAAAACCGAAATACCTTCAATTCGGAAAAGCAGCTTATTTTACGGGATCACAATACGGATACCATCGTGCTTTATGCACCTACTTTCTCCCCGAGTTTAACATCGGCGCCCTATTTACTTCAGGAAATCGAGGACCTAGCGATGCAAACCGGGTTTGTCATTTATATAAAATTCCATGACTTGATGGCCACGGAATGGGTAACGGCCTATCAAAACCTAAGCAAACGAATTCCGAATATCATTTTTCAGGAAGAAAAAAATATCATTAAGTTTTTGATTCAGGCCGATATCCTGATAAGCGATACATCATCGGTAATTTATGAATTTCTTTTATTGGACAAACCTGTTATCTCTTATAAGAATATTGCTGAAAACATTCAATGGGACGATTTAAAAAACTATTCGAACCTCACGGATAAAGTCCTTGATAATTTAAAAAACGATCCATTTGCAGAAAAACGAAATCGTATAAACCAACAATTTCACCCCTATAAAGATGGCAAGTCGGCCCAGCGCATGATAGAAGTCGTTGAAGCTTATATCCAAGAAAGCGGCGTTCCTGAGCATAGGAAGTTATCATTGGCCCGTAAGTTGAAAATCAACCATATGTTCGGCAAACCGGTTATCGATCTCTGGGATGGACAAAAGAGGAACAAAATCACCGCATTATTGATAACCTTCAATGAAATAAATAACATTGATGCTGTACTGGAGAACATAAGTTTTGCCGATGAGATCATTATAGTGGATTCATTGAGTACAGATGGTACCATCGAAAAAATCAAGGAATATCCACAGGTAAAACTAGTACAACATCCGTTTAAGAATTATACCGATCAAAAATCCTTTGCCATGGAACAGGCCACTAATGATTGGGTCTTGTTCATGGACGCCGATGAGCGCCTAAGCGATACCTTGAAAAACGAAATACTCAAAACAGTGAATTCGGAAGGGCTGGAGCCTGTAGCCTACATGTTCTATAGAACCTTCATGTTCAAGGATAAGATTCTGAGGTTTAGTGGATGGCAGAGTGATAAGAATTACCGTCTCTTCAGAAAAAGTAAAGTATACTTTGACAAAGAACGCATTGTACATGAAACCCTGGTCGTGGATGGTACATCAGGGATACTGAAAAACAAATTGATTCATTATTCATATAGCGATTACGAGGATTATAAAAGTAAAATGGTCAAATACGGCCAAATGAAGGCCATAGAAGAACATCGCAAGAACAAAAAGGCGTATCCCTACCATTTTGTATTTAGACCTTTATATAAATTTTTGAATCACTATCTTCTTAGAATGGGAATACTGGATGGTGCCAAAGGCGTAACGATCTGCTATCTGAATGCCTTGGGCGTTTATGCCCGGTATAAGGAATTGAAGCGCTTAAGAAAACTGGATAAACAAGCCCATTCATGAATGATCTTACTATTGAAATAAACAATTGTATTGAAGTCTTGTCAAAAGGTGGACTCATACTCTACCCCACCGATACGGTTTGGGGTATAGGTTGCGATGCCACCAACGAGTTGGCGGTTAAAAAAGTCTACGCATTAAAACAACGCGAGGATTCAAAAGCTTTGATCTGTTTGGTAGGCAATGATGCAATGCTTGAACGTCATGTGGATCAGGTACCGGAAGTTGCCTACGATATTCTGGACCTGGCCACAAAACCCACTACTATTGTTTATGACAACCCAATAGGATTGGCCAAAAACGCAATTGCAAAGGATAATACTCTGGCCATAAGGGTAGCCTCTGATAAATTTTGCCAGTATTTGATAAACAAATACAAAAGACCCATAATATCTACTTCAGCCAATATTGCTGGCGAACCAACACCAAAAGGCTTTTTCGAAATAAGTAAACCTATTTTAAAAGGTGTGGACTATATCGTAAATTTACAGCACGACAAAAAAAACGGACCACCCTCATCCATTATCAAACTAAGTAATGATGGTACGGTAAAGGTGATTAGGGAGTAATAATAGATAGTATTCGCTGTCACGTTGAGCGGAGTCGAGATGTCTTGATAATATGCCAGAACAAAACCACAAACAAGCGCTCCAAAATCCGATTTTTAAAATCCTCTCCGAAGCTTCACGCGAGCTTGGGGTTGACTGTTATGTCATTGGGGGATTTGTACGCGATTATCTACTTCAGAAGCGAATTCCAAAGGATATTGATGTTGTAGCAGTAGGCAGTGGAATTGACTTGGCCAAAAAGGTGGCCTCCAAGTTACCGGGAAAACCTAAAATTTCGATTTTCAGGAATTTCGGGACAGCAATGATCAAACATAAGGATCTGGAGCTGGAATTCGTCGGTGCCAGAAAGGAAAGCTATCATCGGCACAGTAGAAAGCCCGTGGTTGAGGATGGCACTTTAAAAGAAGACCAGGAGCGCCGTGATTTTACCATTAATGCAATGGCACTGTCATTGAACAACGCTGATTTTGGGGATTTATCAGACCCCTTTGATGGCGTTTCGGATTTGGAGAAAAAGGTGATACGCACCCCCATGGAACCCGGAATCACCTACTCCGATGATCCTTTGCGAATGATGCGTGCCATACGCTTTGCAACACAGTTGGATTTTTCCATAGAACTGAAATCATTACAGGCCATCTCGGAGCACAAAGATCGTATCAAAATTGTTTCGAAGGAGCGTATTGTTGATGAACTACATAAAATATTGAAATGTAAAAAACCTTCGGTAGGATTTTCACTTTTGCATCAAACAGGATTACTTCACTACATACTCCCTGAATTGACCGCTCTTGAAGGCATTGAGGAGGTTGAGGGCCAGCGCCATAAAGACAATTTTTGGCATACGCTCGAAGTAGTGGATAATATCTCAAAAGCTACTGACGATATCTGGTTGCGCTGGGCGGCCCTCTTACACGACATTGGGAAGGCTCCTACCAAGCGATTCGACAAAAAGATCGGATGGACTTTCCATGCACACGAATTTGTTGGCAGCAAAATGGTGTACAAACTATTTAAGCGGATGCATATGCCGTTGAACGAGAAAATGAAATTTGTGCAAAAGATGGTTCGTATGAGCTCCCGACCGATCGTTCTATCGGAAGAATTTGTTACAGATTCGGCAGTGCGCCGACTCGTTTTTGATGCCGGGGAGCATGTGGATGATCTAATGACACTTTGTGAAGCCGACATCACAACGAAGAATCCCAGAAAGCAGAACAAATACAAGAACAACTTCATATTGGTCCGCCAAAAAATAATTGAAGTGGAAGAGCGTGATCATATACGTAACTTTCAACCCCCCATTTCAGGCGAGGAAATAATGGAAGCTTTTGACCTGAAACCATCCAGGGAAATAGGTATTATCAAGGAAGCGATCAAGGAAGCAATATTGGAAGGTGAAATTCCCAATGAATACGAGGCTGCCAGAGAATTTATGTTGAAAAAAGCAAGGGACTTGGGATTGAACTAAGAACTTGATGATTAGCCTAAGACGAGTTCACAGTAATAAGCTTGCAGCAAAATCATAAAGTTAAACATGAGGTCAATCGAAAATCGGGATTCATGATTATTGACTAAGTCAACGAAAAAAGGGGGCAATGACATTGCCCCCTTTTTTTATACCCTAAAATCAACAAAAATCATGATAGTTTTCAGAAAGAACACTAATTTTGCATCCATTGCAAACACCACCATTAAATGTTTAAAAACTACCGCAAAATCGCCAAAATTTCATTGGTACTGGTTTATCTGGTAATCATTGCCGGAGCGGTCGTACGTATGACGGGCAGTGGCATGGGATGCCCCGATTGGCCCAAGTGTTTCGGTCATCTAATACCCCCTACCAACGAATCTGAACTACAATGGCAACCCAATCAAGAATATAAGAAAGGGCAGGTAATTATTCGTCAGGAATCGTTACAGGTGGCTACTAGTGATTTTAAGTCAAATTCGGAGTTCAATAACACAAATTGGGAGGCTTACACGAAACATGATTATGCCAAATTCAATCCTTGGCATACTTGGATAGAATTCATCAATCGCCTTTTTGGTGCCTTGGCAGGTCTCGGCACTTTAGTACTGGCAATCGCCTCATTTGGATATTGGAAGAAAAAGAAAAGAATTACCATCTTATCGTTTTTGGTAGTATTTGCTATGGGTTTCCAAGCCTGGTTGGGCGCAACGGTGGTTTATTCGGTATTGGAACCAGTCAAGATAACCATTCATATGATCATGGCCCTGGTCATTGTGGCAATGTTGCTTTACCTCATCTTTATTTCAAACGAAAATAGAAAACTGTTTACTTATAATTCCAGAACTACGGTCTTTCTGATTATCGTATTTGGTTTAACATTGATTCAAATCGTATTGGGCACACAGGTAAGGCAATTTGTTGATGAACAAGTGGCCGAAGTTGGTGAAACTGCAAAAAACCTTTGGTTAAGTACGCCTGCGATGACATTTTACATCCATCGTTCATTTTCAATTTTAGTAGTCCTTTTTAATCTTTATTTGGCCTACAGAATTTACAAATTGAATTTGGGTCTTTCAAAAATAAATTGGGTATTGCTTATTCTTCTCATTGAAGTAATTACCGGTATGGCTATGTTTTATTTGGATTTCCCTTTCATGAGCCAAGCTTTGCATTTAGTTTTGGCCTCCCTCCTTTTCGGAGTTCAATTCTATTTGGTATTGGAATCCTATATTAGTGTGAGAAGTCCCAAAACTTCGTAACTTTGGCCCACTCTAAAATCGGGTAGATGATTTATAAGATTCGCATAATCCTGGATGCCAAAGAGGACATCTTTAGGGATATTGAAATAGAGGCAGACAATTCCATGGAGGAATTTCATAATGCCATTGCCCAATCGTTTGGATTTTTGGGAAATGAAATGGCTTCGTTCTATACCTGCGATAACGATTGGAAACAAGATGAGGAAATCGCACTTTTTGATATGAGCGAAAGCGGTTCCGATGTTCGTTTAATGAATGAAACCTTTTTGGAGGATGTGCTTACGGAAAAAACACCTAAACTAATCTATGTCTATGATTTTTTGAACATGTGGACATTTTTTGTTGAATTGGCAGACATTGTGGAAGAAGAAGCCGGAAGGTCGTACCCCAACATCCTGTTTAGTTTTGGCGAACTACCGGAATTCCCCCCGGAAAGGAAGTTTGAAGCTGAAAATCCTAACATGGATATTGATGATTCCTTTGAGCGCTACGATGATTTGGATTTTGATGAAAATTGGAACTGATTTCACTAACATTTTAATCCACTAATGCGTAATCCCAACCCATAATACTTAACTCTTAAATCTCAAAATAGAAAATGATCAACCTGTACCCTACCCAAATCGAAAGTATATCATTGCACCGCGTTGGTAATAAAAACAAAAATGAGGGTCTATTCCTATCGGCAGAACCTTTCCGTTTAAACGATGAGACCACAGGATTATTGAAAGAATATTTTTTAAGACCTTTTAGGGAAAAGGAAGAAAACTACTTTAGGTTGACCAATGAGGTAGATGTTGAGTTCAATGAAATCCATAAGATCGTATCTGATATTTTTCATGATCCAAAATGTGCCCACGATCGGTCGAAGAAAATCGCTACCCATCTTTTTGATCAGTCGAACCATCCACACATAAAAAGTGGTGAAGTCTATGTCACCTTTTTATCCGGAATCTTATTGGATAATGAAAAGGTCGACGCCATCGGCATATTCAAGAGCGAGTTAAAACATGATTTTCTTCAATTCGAGGAAAAAGGAAGCAATTTGGATCTTGTAATCCAGCAAGGAATAAATATCAACAAACTGGATAAAGGTTGTCTTATATTCAATGTGAACAAAGAAGAGGGTTATAAAATACTTTCGGTAGACAGTAACCGCTATGATACCAAATATTGGTTGGAAAATTTCTTAGGCGTTGATGCACTTGCAGACGAAAATTTCTACACCAAGAACTATCTGAAATTCTGTCAAAATTTCGCCAAGGATGTGGTCTTACCGGCAGAGGACAAACAACAGGAAGTGCTATTCATGAACAAGGCGGTAAACCATTTTGCCAAGAATGACGCTTTTGAAGAAAGTAATTTTTTGAACGAGGTATTGGAAAATCCAGAACTCATTCCTGAATTCAAGCACTACAAAGTGGAAAAAGGGCCTAAATACAGTATAGAGGACGTTTCTAATTTTGATATTGCCAACAAAGCTGTTTCAGTAGCTCGAAAAAAAATCAAAAACGTTATTAACCTGGATACCAATATTCAAATTAAAATGGACTTCATAAATCCTGAATCGGCAGAAAGATTCGTGGAAAAAGGGTGGGACGAGGAAAAACAAATGTACTACTACCTAGTCTATTTCAATAAGGAACAAAAAAGCTGATTTTAGTGTTTTAAAATCAAATTTTAATCTTGTGTTCAATGATCTGCTTCATGCTAACACCTTGGTAATTGCGCTTAACAAAATCCAAGGCAAGGTCAAGTATTTCACCCATAGTCTTGCATTTCTTGAATTTGGAGTCCTTTGTCAAATCAAAAATCTGCATTTTAAGCAATTCAATATTTTCCGGTAATGAAATGTTATCCTTTTTACAAATTTCACCCAATAGCCTGATGCGGTCGCCAGAACTCAGAATACGCTTTGCGATGATCGAGCGTTCCTCCAATTTGTATTGATCTACCGAGTGCTTCATCAACTTGCTCCGCACTAGTTCTACCATTAAGTAATTCTCTTTGAAAAACTGTGGGCGATATACTTTTAATTTTCCTTCGAAACTCTGTTGGTCAAAATCAATGGCCCTAATCTTATAGACTACATGGTCAAAATCGTGGGTAGGGACAATCACATAATTATACGATCGCATATCACCCAACAGTCGTATCATACTACGTTCGTTGAATTTTACGAATTCCTTCGCCAATTGCGCTTTTTCCGATTCGGTACAGTTCGGTAACATTTCCTTGATAAAGAAATCCCCTGGAATACCTGCGATATGTTCTTCAATCAAGGTATCCTTGTAAACCAAAAAGTTAAGGTTATAAGGAGATAACATATGCTCCAATTCAAGTCCGTAAACCCGTGAAGCATCTGTTTTTTTAACGTAGAAATACGTGAAATTGTCATTTAGGATATTCCTGATCTTGATACGAAAAGGTTTCGAATTACCGAATGTGCAATAATCAACAGCATCAACATTCAAATATTGATCAATATGGCCACTACCATCGGAATGTAAAATGGAGTATACCCTTTTTAGGCTCATATCGATTTCCTGGCGGTCAAATTCATTGTAATACACCCTGATCCATAGCGTATCCTCATCATTGGAATCATAGACCACCACCGAACCTGTAAAACGCAAGAGATCGTCATAAAATATGGGAATCTCAATTTTGCGATTATACTGTTCCAAATAAGCATCCAACTCCTCCGAAACCGGATAGGCCGGTTTTTTCTTCGACATTAGTTTTTCTTCCAACATGGCATTTGTTTATTTTTAATTGAACAAGCCTGTAACAAAGTTAGGGTTTCTTCGTCAAGTTACTATAAACCTTCTAAAAACTACTCCTATTTTGGAAAAGATACTTACTGTAAACAATCTCACAAAAAAGTTCGGTTATCTTACTGCTGTGAAGGATCTCTCATTTACCATTGAAAAAGGGAATGTATATGGGATACTTGGACCCAATGGCAGTGGTAAGTCAACAACCTTGGGGGTTGTGCTCAATGTCGTAAACCTTACCAATGGGGATTTCTCCTGGTTTGATGGGAATACCTCAACACATGAAGCCCTTAAAAAAGTCGGGGCCATTATTGAGCGACCCAATTTTTACCCGTATATGACGGCGGTTCAAAATTTGAAACTGGTCTGTAAAATTAAAGAGGTGTCCGAAGCAAAGATTGAGGAGAAATTGGAACTGGTAGGATTATTGGAGCGGAAGAACAGTAAATTCAGAACCTATTCCCTGGGGATGAAACAACGGTTGGCAATTGCCTCAGCCTTGTTGAATGATCCTGAAATCCTGATTTTGGATGAACCTACAAATGGTTTGGATCCCCAAGGCATCCACCAGATAAGGGAAATCATAAAAAAAGTAGCCTCACAGGGTAC
>JAHHKH010000018.1 GCA_018679695.1 Maribacter sp. | reverse complement strand
ATGCTGTGCTGGGTATTGGTTTTTTAATAAAAGATACGGCAATAGCGATAATCAATGTTATTATAATTATTATGTTCAGTCGTTTATTGGTGGCCGCGGTGATCGATTGATCTTTTGGGACTTTTGTTGTTCTCTTCAAACCTTCAGGGGTTACTTCATAGACCCATGAAAAAATGACCCAAATGGGCAAACCAATAGCCATTAAGAACATCAGCGTTTTTAAAACCCAGGGAGGTGCCCCTAAATTTGGTAGCACACTGGTAAGTACTTGCAGCAGTACCCAAGCAACAACGATGTACGCTATTGTTGCCTTAATGACATTTCTACGTTTAAGTTCATCGAAAAAATTCATACCCTACTAACTGAACAACCTTATAAGTTCTAATCAATAAACGAAAAAGGCAATGACAATCATCAGTTTGGAAATGATGACCTTTAATTTGAACAGCGGTTTCCATAAAGAATTAAGAATAGTACAAGATCTATTCGGGAGTACTATGTGCTTACCATCTGGCTCAAATTTCCATTGTTACTTCCGCCTAAAAAACTTGGATGGGGCTTCGGTTCTATTTCCATGCGCATGTTATTTTTAACTTAAAATCAACGTTCCACAAAATTGATAGGCACTGCTCTAGGTTTCAGCGAGATCAGCGGATTGATTTCAACTTCTTTTAAATTGGTCTGCAAGTTGTACTTCTTTACAATTTCAGCCACAGTCAATACCATCTCATATATGGCAAAATTATTACCTACACACATTCTGGGGCCTGCCCCGAAAGGACAATAATAGTCTTGCAGATCTTTTCTGTTTTCGGTATTAAAACGCTCTGGAACAAATTCATTGGGTGATTTCCAATAATCGGCATATCTATGTAACTCATAAACAGACATCAAGATCATTGTATTTTTTGGAATAAGCTGACCATCAAATTCATCATCCTCGATCGCAATACGGTCAATGATATACGCTGGTGGATACAACCGCATTCCTTCTTCCAGACATTGCTTGGTATAATTTAGTTGGGAAATATGTTGCATGATCTCATCATTTTCCAAATCCAAGGCTGATACTTCCTCAAAAACCTTTTGCTGGGCATTTTGGTTTTTGGCCAGTAAGAACAGGGTAAAGCTCAATGCATTCGCAGTGGTCTCATGCCCCGCCGTAAATAATATCATAACTTCATCTATCAATTGTCCTCTGGACATTGGGGTATCGTCTTCGTACCTTGCTTTAAGCAACATATCCAACAAGTCATCTTTTTCCTCATCGGATCGAATACGTTCCTCAATGATTCTATTCAAAATTAAGCGGCCTTCTTCAGAAAGGTCTAAATGTTTTTGAATCATACCGCTAAGATTAAACCACCATTTAAAATAGGGCTGGCGCATTTCCCTGATGAGCATTTTTTGGTTACTTTCGGTAATATCCTGAAGTCTTGACATGTCATCATGGATATCGCTTCTGCTAAATAGGGAATTGGCCACAACTTGAAAAGCCAAATCCCCCATTAATGGAAATATGTCTTGAACCTCATTGGGTTTGATTCTGCTTATTTCTTTTTGGATAGCACTCTTCATAATGAGCAGCAACCCAATCAACTTTTTTTTATGAAATGCCGGTTGCACCATTCTGCGGTGTGTACGCCAGTGTTCCCCATTGGAAGTTAATATGCCATGGCCAATATACTTTGCCAGGTCTACGGTCTGTAAAGGGGATTTATGGTATTTTTTATGTTGCTTTTGAAGTACGTGTTTGATGAGTTTGGGGTTTCGAGTAAAGACCAATGCCTTGGCAAAACCTATTTTCACTTTAAAAATATCCCCATATTTCTTGAAATTCTCATGATGGAAAGGTAACGGATTCTTTAGAATACGTTTTCGATTTTTAAAAACCTGATATTGGGAAATTGTGGGAAGGTCGTTCATTGTTCCTCCATAAACCATTCAATATGGCTGCAATTGGCGCAGGTATAACAATGGGCACTTTTGTTAGCCCAATCAAGATTCATGAGAGATGCTGCCTTGGTATTGAGTTGGGCCTTTCTAGGTCTAAAAATATCGTGGCCACATATTGAACATTTTAGCCTTTTTCCCTTTATATCTACTGGTTTTGGTTCCTTGTCATCTGAGAATAATCCCATAATCAATAATTTAAAATAATCCTGGCTGATCACCACCTTTAATTTTCCCTAAATGTTTGTACGCCAATTCGGTGACTTCCCTTCCACGGGGCGTACGCATGATAAAACCTTGTTGTATCAAAAAAGGTTCATAAACCTCCTCTATGGTTTCCGCGCTATCCGATACCGCAGTGGCCAATGTGGTAATACCTACAGGTCCACCTTTGAATTTGTCGATAATTGTAGTTAAGATCTTATTGTCCATTTCATCCAAACCATGGGCATCAACATTCAAGGCTTTAAGGCTGTATCTTGATATTTCCATATCAATATTCCCGTCACCCTTTATCTGGGCAAAATCACGGACCCTTCTTAGCAAGGCATTACATATTCTTGGTGTTCCCCTGCTTCGTCCGGCAATTTCAATCGCTGCATCCTGTGTAATGGATACCTTAAGAATTTCTGCACTACGTTCTACTATGGTTGATAATAATTCTGTGGAATAATATTGCAATCTGCTTTGAATACCAAAACGGGCCCGCATAGGTGAAGTCAATAAACCAGAACGGGTCGTTGCCCCAATTAGAGTGAATGGATTCAAATTGATCTGTACGGACCTGGCATTTGGTCCGGTCTCGATCATAATATCAATTTTATAATCTTCCATGGCGGAATATAGATATTCCTCTACTATAGGGCTTAACCTATGGATCTCATCAATAAAAAGAACATCACGTTCCTGTAGATTGGTTAATAGCCCGGCCAAATCCCCAGGTTTGTCAAGCACAGGTCCTGATGTAATTTTGATACCCACGCCCAATTCGTTCGCAAGAATATGGGCTAAAGTGGTCTTTCCCAATCCAGGAGGACCATGAAATAGGGTATGGTCCAATGCTTCATCACGCTGATTAGCAGCTTCTACAAAAACCTTTAGATTTTCAAGAACTTGTTCCTGTCCTGTGAAGTCATCAAAAGTTATTGGCCGTAATGCTCGTTCAATGTCTATTTCCTCGGGTGAGAAATTTCCGGTCGTAGGATCCAAGTACTCATTCATATCCAAACAAAGATATGAAAAATCAAATGTTAAAATTTATGGATTTACTGCTCAATATAACGTTATAGTTGATTAACTTTAAACTATATGACATATGTCATCTTTTTTCAGATGAATATTGCCATACTTTGCAAAGAATTTAATACAAGTAAAGTTTAACAACCATTTTAAAAGAAAAAACAATGTCTGCAAAATTCGATTTAAAAAAATATGGAATAGACACCGAAGTGATATATAGGAATAGTAGTGTTCCTGTTCTTTATGAACTAGGCCTTCGTTTGGAAAAAGGTACTGCGATTTCCGATGTAGGTGCATTAATGACCTATTCAGGTGAGAAAACGGGTCGTAGCCCAAAAGACAAAAGAATTGTTCGCCATCCTGATTCTGAGAACAATATCGATTGGGGAGCTATCAACATCGGTTTAGATGAGCACACATTCATGGTTAACCATGAAAGGGCACTTGATTACCTCAATACGCGTGAGCATCTTTTTGTGGTTGATGCCTTTGCCGGTTGGGATCCCGAATACAGGATCAAAACCAGGATTATCTGTACTAGAGCATACCATGCCCTTTTTATGCAGAATATGTTGATTATGCCAACCAAAGAGGAATTGGCCAATTTTGGAGAACCTGACTATGTTGTGATGAACGCCGGTGGATTCCCTGCCAACCGTTATACCTCTGAAATGACTTCCAAAACCAGTATTGATGTAAACCTGGAACGTAAGGAAATCGTAATTTTAGGTACCCAGTATGCAGGGGAAATGAAAAAAGGCCTATTTGGTGTAATGAATTATCTTATGCCACTTAAAGATGTATTACCTATGCATTGTTCTGCCAATGTAGGTGAAAAAGATGATGTTACCATCCTTTTTGGACTTTCGGGAACAGGTAAAACTACTTTAAGTGCCGATCCAAAAAGAAGGTTGATCGGTGATGATGAGCACTGTTGGACAGATAAAGGTACTTTTAATATTGAAGGAGGTTGTTATGCCAAGGCTATTGACCTTTCAGCAGAAAAAGAACCGGATATTTTCAATGCAATTCGTTTTGGTACCGTATTGGAGAATGTAGTTTATGACAAGGATACCAGAACGGTTGACTATACAGACACTTCGATCACCCAAAATACCAGAGCTTCCTATCCGATTGAATTTATTGATAACGTGCAAATACCATGCGTTGCTGGTCATCCTGAAAATATCATTTTCCTTACTTGTGATGCTTTCGGTGTATTACCTCCTGTAAGCAAGCTTACCCCTGAGCAGGCTAGTTACCATTTCATTTCTGGTTACACAGCGAAGGTCGCGGGTACAGAAATGGGGGTTACCGAACCAACTGCTACTTTTAGTGCCTGTTTTGGAGCAGCCTTTATGATGTGGCATCCTAACAGATATGCCGAATTGTTGGCAGAAAAAATCAAGACACATAAAGCTACAGCTTGGTTGGTTAATACAGGTTGGACAGGAACTGGATCAAGAATGAAATTGAAGCATACCCGAGCCATGATCGATGCGATCCATCATCATGATTTCGACAATGTTGAATATGTAAAGGATGAAGAATTTGGATTCCAGATTCCAACGACTTGTCCTAATGTTCCCTCAGAAGTATTAATTCCTAGAAATACATGGGAAGACAAGGCAAAATATGAAGAAACCAAATTGAAACTTGTTACACTTTTCAATGAAAACTTCAAGAAGTTCGAAGCCAACGTAAATCCCGAGATTGTAGAGGCAGGGCCCAAAGCCAGCGCATTACAATCCTAACCAATCCATTTTTTGAATTTTAAATCCCTATTGTTGTAAGGCAATAGGGATTTTCTTTTCTTCTTGTCTAAAAAAACTGCGAATTATAGCTTTTCCTTATGTAGTTGTGAGGTGTCCAAAAAATCGTGAATAACGATTTTTGCATTACCATAAAGATAGGTTTTGGAAGTACCATTGGAAGATAGCTCTATATGCTCTAGGGCGTTTAACCTGGCATTAGGTGATTCTTCTAAATTTGCGATTATTTTTATTGCCTCCAATTTGGAAGCTTTTAAGTTTGAATTGCCATATAGGCTTACATTAAAGACATCGGCTGAACCTTCCATCTTGGCACTGGCATTTTTATGCATCTCTATGGAATTGCTTGCACCAACTGCATAAATACGAACATCGATCCTGTCCTTTAAGGTTATGTTCAGAGAATCACTGGCAAGATTAAAATCGCCTGAGCTCATACCTTCCATATTAATCTTCATCACTGTTGCAGTTGCATTCAATTCCAATCTAGAAGGGCCAAAAGTGTTCACGACCAACGCATCGGAAGAAATAACGTCCTTCATATTTATCTTACCATCGCGCATGGTAATAGATTCGAGCTCAGTATAGTTGACCGTGATGTCCAATTTCTTTTTTGAAATTATTTTGTAGAACGAACTTATAACCAAAGTACTGTCTACAACCTTGAATTTAAGCACATCGATTAAATTATCATCGGCATTTATGGTATAACCTTCTTCGGTAGCTTTCTGGAGTACAATCTCCAAATCATCAATCAATTCGATCGCATTATACGCCGGAAGGTCTTCCCTGACCTCAACTACGCTTTTATTGCCTTTAATTTTAGGCTTCCGTTGGGAATAGGTCTGAAAACAAACTAACAGCACTAACAGGGTGATAAGATTTTTCATTTTAAAGGTATGTGTTCGTAGATGAATAGGCCCTCAGCAACCTTGACCCATATTTTATTTAAATATATTACAAAAAAGCTAAATCAACTTTTGTATTGCTATCAAAAAAAATGCCCAACTGAACTAGATGGGCATTTTTCTTTGTTATTTTTTCTACTTAATGGTTAAGCTCTTCCTCATCCTCCTGCCTCGGAATGTTTTGGGGCACAAAATCCTGTCCGGGAATTATATACTCACCATTTTCATCAGTTTTACTATAATCATAGGCCCATCGGTGGACATGAGGTATGGCACCTGGCCAGTTTCCATGCATATGTTCTTGTGGCGCTGTCCATTCCAAGGTATTTGACTTCCATGGGTTTTGGGGTCCTTTCTTTCCATAGAACATGCTATGGATAAAATTGAACAAGAAAACCAATTGGGCAAGACCTGCAACTAATGCGAATATGGTCATTAATATCTGAACATCGGTCAATTCATCGAACATTGGGAATGCCGTGTTTTCATAATACCTTCTTGGTACACCAGCCATACCCACAAAGTGCATTGGGAAGAAAACACCATAAGCACAGATTGCAGTTATCCAAAAGTGAACGTAGCCTAAGTTCTTATTCATCATCTTGCCTTCGAACATTTTAGGGAACCAATGGTACACCCCGGCAAATAATCCATAGAGTGCAGAAATACCCATAACCAAATGGAAGTGGGCAACAACGAAATAGGTATCGTGAACGTTGATATCCAATGTACTATCCCCAAGAATGATACCTGTTAATCCTCCAGTAATGAAAGTAGATACCAATCCTATGGAAAACAGCATAGCGGGATTCAACTGCAGATTACCTTTCCAAAGTGTAGTAATATAATTAAAAGCCTTTACTGCTGAAGGGATAGCTATCAAGAGTGTGGTAAATGTGAATACCGACCCAAGGAATGGATTCATACCCGATATGAACATATGGTGACCCCATACGATGGTCGATAAGAAAGCAATTGCTATTATGGAGGCAATCATTGCACGATAACCAAAAATAGGCTTACGCGCGTTGGTAGACATAACCTCCGAAGTTATACCCAAAGCTGGTAGTAATACAATATACACTTCCGGGTGACCTAGAAACCAAAACAGATGTTCATATAATACCGGAGATCCACCCTGGTAATGTAAGACTTCGCCCTGAATGAATATATCCGACAGGAAAAAAGAAGTGCCAAAACTTCTATCCATTATCAACAATAACGCTGCTGACAAGAGTACTGGGAAGGAAACCACACCTATAATCGCAGTGATCA
The DNA here is from genome assembly GCA_018679695.1 of Maribacter sp. Lineage (GTDB taxonomy): Bacteria > Bacteroidota > Bacteroidia > Flavobacteriales > Flavobacteriaceae > Maribacter_A. Next base: position 17,339 of record JAHHKH010000018.1, on the reverse strand, counting down.
AGAAAGCCCAAATCGTCAATGGCAATCGCGTCATTGACATTCCTTTGGTTCTTAAATTGATTACCGTCACAATATAGTTCAGTGACCCCAATAAAGAGGAAGCTATAAAAATAGCCATAGAGACCAACCACAAGGTCATTCCCATTCCTGAACCGGCTTGGGCCATTGGCAATGCACTCAAAGGGGGATATATCGTCCAACCTGCAGATGCCGGTCCGGCTTCAACAAACAAGGATAAAATCATAATAACACTTGACAGGAAAAACAGCCAGTATGATACCATATTCAAAAAACCGGAGGCCATATCACGGGCTCCGATCTGCAGGGGTATAAGCAAATTACTAAACGTTCCACTAAGTCCTGCGGTCAGTACAAAAAAGACCATAATCGTACCGTGAATGGTTACTAGGGCTAAATAAATATCAGCATCCATTACACCGTTAGGGGCCCAATCCCCAAGGAATGCCTCGAATATCGGGAACGATTCACCCGGCCAGGCCAGTTGCATTCTGAACATCAATGACATGGCAATTCCTACTATACCCATAATCAAACCAGTAATCAAATACTGTTTTGATATCATCTTATGATCTTGACTAAAAATGTATTTGGTCACAAAAGTCTCCTTGTGATGATGCCCATGGTCATCTGCGTGATCTTCTAAATGTGCATGTGCTGTGGCCGACATATAATTTCCTTTTTAATTTTTTTAAACTTAACTATTCAACTGATGCCATTGTTTGGGCAAAGGTTTGCTGTTCCGCTAACCATTTGTTGTATTCTTCCTCTTCTTCCACTATAATCTTCATTTGCATATTGTAGTGCGATTTACCGCAAATTTTATTGCAAAGAAGAATATAGTCAAATTCCCATGGATCAGAATTATCCTTACCTGCTGCTGCTTTTTCTGCGCGAATTGCATTTGTTCTTTTAACCTTATCAACAACATCTGGTTTGAGCCTCATTTCTTCCGTGGTGATGGTCGGTGTAAACGAAAATTGGGTGGTCATACCGGGAACACAATTCATTTGTGCCCTAAAATGAGGCATGTATGCTGAATGCAAAACGTCTTGAGAGCGCATTTTAAAGTTCACTTTTCTCCCTACTGGTAAATGTAATTCCTTAACGATGATATCATCCTTGGCGTAGGAATCGGACTCGTCAAGACCCAATATATTTGCTTTGTCTATATCTATCATTCTTACATTGGCCCCACCCAGAACATTATCATCACCTGCGTACCTTGCTGTCCAATTGAATTGTTGGGCATAAAGTTCCACTACTATTGGATCATCCTCGTCATTGATATCCATAATGTTGGTCCAGGTATACAATCCCCAAAGTATCAAACCGGCTAAAACAATAACAGGAATAATGGTCCAAATAAATTCCAATCGATCATTATCAGCGTAAAAAAGGGCTTTATTGCCTTTCTTGCCCCTATACTTAAAACCAAAATAATGGAGGAGTAATTGGGTTATGGTCTGAACAAAGAAAATTATGATAAAGGAAACCAGCATTAACTGATCATAGTCACCACCATGGGCCGAAGCAGCCTCGGGCAAAAGTGTTTTGCCGTATTTCCAAAAACTAAAAATAGTTATTGCGTATATGAAAATTAAAAACAAGAACAATAAATATCCATTATACTTATTATCCCGATCATTCGCCACTTGGGAGTCATCAGCCTTGATTTGTGACAATTCAAAAATCTTGGTCATCTGCCAAATCGCAATTGCCACTAAAACCAAAACGGTTAAAATCAATAATGTAGTCATTGTATTATCTGATGTTATTCTTTAAAACTAATTAATAATGGAAATGTCTACTCTCTTCGATAAACGGATTACGTTTTGGTTGAAGAGGTACTTTCGTCAATGCCCTGAATACCCAAAATATAAATAATCCGGCAAAGAAGAGGATAGCCCCGATCTCAGGAATACCTATTGACCATTGATCACCAACGGTTGATGGCATGATCATATTGAAAACATCCATATAATGCCCTGCCAAAATAATGATACCACTCATAATAACAAACCAATTGATTCTTTTATAATCACTGTTCATCAACAACAAAAACGGCAATACAAAGTTCATGACAACCATTCCGAAGAAGGGAAGCTTAAAGTCCTCGATGCGCGTCACAAAATACGTAACTTCCTCCGGTATGTTCGAATACCAGATAAGCATAAACTGTGAAAACCAAAGGTAGGTCCAGAATATACTGATTCCGAACATGAATTTTGCCAAGTCATGAATGTGACTATCGTTGACTTCGGGTAAATAGTCTTTGGATTTCAAATAAATGGTCACCATTGCAATCACTGTTATACCCGAAACAAACATACTTGCGAATACATACCATCCAAACAATGTACTGAACCAGTGTGGGTCGACACTCATAATCCAATCCCAGGACATCATAGATTCCGATATCAAGTAAAATACCAAGAAACCAGCTGACCATTTGAAGTTCTTTTTAAAGTTGGAATTGTCATCTGATTCATCTTGTTTAATTGATAGTCTTCTGGAAATTTCACGATAAAATATCCATCCTCCCAAGAAAATAGCCGCCCTAACCAAAAAGAAGGTCGGGTTCAGGAAACCAGCCTTACCCTGCAAGAGCTTATCATGTGCCACAACATCAGCATCCATCCATACAAAAAGGTGGTTCATGTGCATAACGGACAGTACCAAGATTACAAATACAATAATACCCCCTGGAACCAAGTAAGCCGTAATACCTTCCATTACCCGAAATAACAAAGGTGCCCAACCGGCCTGTGATGCCCTTTGAACGGCATAGAAAGCCAACGCTCCCAATGCAATCATAAAAAAGAAAAAAGCGGCCACATATAATGCTGCCCATGGCTTATTTTGTAATTGATGTAAAACGTGCTCATCATGCGCTGCATCATGGCTTTCGTCCTGAGCTTCTTCCCCATGACCTTCTGAAACTACATGTTCGGTCTCATCAGTATGGGTATCACCGTGACCATCATTATGGCTCGCAACCATGGCCTTGGCCTCCTCAATAGTGCCAGGAGCTGACATAAAGCCTACACCTATACCTAATGCACCAACAACCATTAATATGATTGAAGCAATTTTTAGTCTACTGGAAAACGTGTACATATCTTATACTATGTATTATTTTATAAATCTTGTTTCAATTTCATTACATACTCCGACACTTGCCAACGTTCTTCATAATTCAATTGATTGGCATAGGACCCCATGGAGTTTTGACCATAGTAAATTACATGGTATGTGCTCCCTATATTTATATTACGAGCCACATCGGCATAACTTGGTACACCGAGAATCTTCTCCCTTTTCACTAGTGTTCCTTGACCATCCCCCTTTGCGCCATGGCAAATTGCACAATAGATATCATATAATTCCTTTCCCACAGCTAAATTGACTTCACTATTCAAAGAATCCAAAGGACTTTCCTTTAGCCTTGACAACTCCTTACCCTCTGGTGTGTTTTCCAGATCGTATGGCATAAATCCTCTTGGTATTGTATTCTCAGCTGGGTTCAATGCTGATGTTCCGTCTGGAAGAAAATCTACTTTTTGATAAGTCTCATAACTAACAGGTTCATACATGTTGGGCATGTATTGGTAGTTTGGTCTATCCTTATCTGCACAAGCCGATACTAAAAGTACCAAAACAAATGCAATTCCTAATCTTATAACACTGTTCATCATCTTATGACTACTTTTCTGAAACATTGATTTCAACGGCACCAGTATCCATCAATAAATTCTTTAATTCCTTTTCGTTATCGTGGATAGCCAATTCCATTACAAAATGGTCGTCGGTTGTTCTTACATCCGGATTCTCTGCTTTTTTAAATGGCCATAACCTACTTCTCAGGTAGAATGTTATTACCATTAAATGCGCTGCAAAGAATACGGTCAGCTCAAACATAATGGGAACAAACGCTGGCATGTTCTCTATGTAACTGAAACTTGGCTTACCACCAATATCCTGTGGCCAATCTTGAATCATAATATAATTCATCATCACTATTGCCACGATAAGACCTAGACAACCATACATAAACGAGGTTATCGCTATTCTTGTTGGTGCCAATCCCATTGCCTTATCAAGTCCGTGTACAGGAAAAGGACAATACACTTCCTCGATATGATGTTTGGCGTCCTTTACCTTTTTGACGGCATGCATGAGCACGTCGTCATCATTATAATATGCATGTAAAACTTTAGATGCCATATCGCTATTGATTGTTATTTAATTGCTTCGCCTGTCCTGCCCAATCATCGCGCTGTGCCCTACCTGGGAACGACTTGGTAATTGAATCCAACAAGTTATATTCTTTCTCTGTCATTCGACTGACCTGTGCAAACGTAAATATTCCAATTTGATTTAAGGTTTTCTCCATTTGGGGACCAATTCCCTTAACCTTTTTAAGGTCATCGGCCGTATCTTTAGACGCATCGAACGTTCCGATGGAATCGAGTAAACTCGAAACATCCTTACTTGTATCTTCCGATGTTTCCTCAACTTTATCCTCTCCTTTTGCAGTTGCTTCTTTTACCGTGGTAGTACCACTGATCTGATACAAGGGTTTACCGGCTTCCCTTAATTTTTTGTATCTCTCACCGGAAGATTTCAATATTGTCTTAACCTCAGCCTGTGCTATCACCGGGAATGTTCTTGCATACAATAAGAATAATAGGAAAAAGAATCCTACCGTACCAATAAATGTGCCTATATCTATAAATGTTGGCGAGAACATACTCCAGGAAGAAGGTAGATAATCCCTATGCAAAGAGGTAACGATAATCACGAATCGTTCAAACCACATTCCTATATTTACAATAATCGAAATAAAGAAGGAGAACATGATGCTGGTACGTAACTTTTTGAACCACATAAATTGTGGGGAGAACACATTACAACTCATCATCGCCCAGTATGCCCACCAATAAGGACCAGTTGCCCTATTCAAGAACGCATACTGCTCATATTCAACACCTGAATACCAGGCCATAAATAACTCGGTGATATATGCACAACCCACAATTGAACCTGTAATCATTATTACAATGTTCATTAACTCTATGTGTTGCACCGTGATATAGGCTTCAAGACTACAAACCTTTCTCATAATGATCAAAAGGGTATTCACCATTGCAAATCCTGAGAATACGGCACCAGCAACGAAATACGGTGGGAATATGGTAGTATGCCATCCCGGTATTACCGATGTGGCAAAATCGAAAGATACAATGGTATGTACAGATAGTACCAGTGGTGTTGCCAGTCCTGCCAATACCAGGGAAACCTCCTCAAAACGTTGCCAGTCTTTAGCACGGCCTGTCCACCCAAAACTTAAAAGACTATAAATCTTCTTCTGAAATGGAAGCACCGCCCTATCACGGATCATCGCGAAATCAGGTAATAATCCTGTCCACCAGAAAACCAATGACACAGACAAGTATGTTGAAATCGCAAACACGTCCCAAAGTAAGGGCGAGTTAAAGTTAACCCACAATGAACCAAATTGGTTCGGAATTGGTAATACCCAATAGGCCAACCAAGGACGACCCATATGTATAATTGGAAACAATCCTGCTTGAATCACCGAGAATATGGTCATCGCCTCTGCAGAACGGTTAATGGCCATTCTCCATTTTTGTCTGAAAAGCAGAAGTACGGCAGAAATCAGGGTTCCCGCATGACCAATACCTACCCACCAAACAAAGTTGGTAATATCCCAAGCCCAGTTCACGGTTTTATTCAAACCCCAGGATCCAATACCCGTAGAAATTGTGTAAACAATACAACCAATACCCCAAAGGAATGCTGCCAATGATATAGAAAAAACAATCCACCATTGCCTATTGGCCCTTCCCTCAACAGGTGCAGCAATATCCACAGTTACATCGTGGTAGCCTTTGTCTCCAAGTACTAAAGGTTTTCGTATAGGTGCTTCGTAATGCGACGCCATAATTTTTGTTAAGTTACTTGCTAAATATTATTTTTATGCTTCGTTGTTATTTCTCACCTTAACGTGATAAAACACATTTGGTTTCGTTCCCACATGTTCCAATAAATGGTACATACGGTCACTTTCCTTCAACTCAGCAATCTTACTCTTTTCATCATTTATGTCACCGAATACAATGGCTCCGTTGCTACATGCCATTGAGCAAGCAGTTTGGAATTCACCATCTTTTATTTCCCGACCGTCTCTTTTGGCATCAAGAATGGTTTTCTGTGTTTTTTGAATACACATTGAACATTTCTCAATTACACCTCTTGATCTGACATTAACGTCAGGGTTGACAACCATTTTACCCAAATCATTGTTCATATGATAATCAAACTCATCATTGTTGTTATACAAGAACCAATTGAATCTACGAACTTTATACGGACAGTTATTTGCGCAATATCTGGTACCTACACATCTGTTATAGGCCATTTGATTCTGACCTTGACGACCATGCGATGTTGCCGCGACAGGACAAACTGTTTCACATGGCGCATGATTACAATGTTGACACATCACAGGTTGGAAAGCTACTTGTGGATTGGTCGCGGGATGCTCCAACTCACCAAAACCAGCCAAAGACCCTTTATCACCTGAAAGACCATCAAATTCGTCTTTCTTAATATTATCCTCTTCAAAGGTATCTTCCGAAGAATAGTATCGATCAATACGCAACCAATGCATATCCCTTGACCTTCTAACTTCTTCCTTACCCACCACAGGAACATTGTTCTCGGCAACACAGGCAACGACACATGCACCGCAACCCGTACAGGCGTTCAAATCGATTGACATATTGAAGTGATGCCCAATTGAACGATCAAAACTATCCCATAAATCAACGGTAGTTGCCGGTACTTCCTGATGGTTTAATGAAACTACGGGAACTTCATTCCACTCAGCATGGTCTTTTGTATTGAATATCTCTAAGGTGGTCTCCTTGATTATATCACCTCTTCCCATTAGGGTATTATGCAATTGCATACAGGCAAATTCATGCATACCGGTCGATTTTTCCAAAGTAACCGATTGCACATTGTTATAACCTTGATATAGTGGATAAGCATTGACGCCTGTTTGCATTTCAGGTTTCATACCTACCCGCCTTCCATAACCCAAGGCCATACCCACCGAACCCGGTGCTTGACCTGGCTGGATGATCACGGGTACATTGTCAACAGTGACACCATTCACGGTAAGCTTGGCATGACTGCCATCTAAACCACCATTTGCCGCATTTTCATTTATGAATCCCAAATTTTCTGCATCTGCTTTCGAAACGGTCACATAATTATCCCACGAGACGCGAGTAATTGGATCTGGAAATTCTTGCAACCATGGATTACCCGCCTGTTGACCATCTCCCATACCTACTTTGGAGTATAAAGTCAACTCCATTCCGCCACCACTGGTCGCATTGGCCAAACTCTGAACGGCAGAAGCGATATCAACAGAATCGGCAGTTATTTCCTCATTGCCGAGAGTGGTTTCTACCATCGAACCCATTTCCTCTTCAGGACTTGAGCCACTTACAAAAACACCGTCATGTAGGGCTTGGTTCCAATCACTTTCACCTAAAACATCGGTCTCCCAAGTTTCTTTTATATAGTCAAAATAGCTTTTATCACTTTCCATCCAGGCCAATAAAGCCGTTTGAAATTGCCTTGTATCAAAAAGCTCTTGGATTGTTGGCTGTGTTAGACTATAATTACCTTTTTTGATCTGTGTATCACCCCAAGATTCTAAATAGTGGTTTGAAGCAGCCGTATAATTGATTATTTCAGTTGTTTCATTCCAATTTGTGGAAAATGCAACAGAAAGATCAACCTTATCGATTCCTTCAGCAAAATCGGCAGCATTTGGTAAGGTAAACACAGGATTTACCCCATCCATGATCAAGGCGCCAACCCGGCCTGCTTTCATATCAGCGATCAAGTTATTGACATTTTTAACATTTCCCTGACGCACATACTTGGGCGCCGTGGCATTGAAAGCCTTACTACCCAACATTTCGTTTATCGCCAAAACTACCGCTTGGGCATTTTCATCCTGCAAACCAGTTACAACAACTGCAGCACTTTTATTCTTACCTATTTCTTCGGTAATATTCTCTAAAGCCCTTTGAGCATAGTCGGGGATTTCACCACTTGTAGTAGCGCCATTCAATTTTGCATACAGTTGCGCAAGGGCAACTTTTTGCTGCATGGGTGTAAGCGGAATGCGCTTATCTGCATTAGCACCGGTCAGGGACATATTGGCCTCGAACTGCACATGCCTAGACATTTTACCATTTTTTGGCACACGACCTTTTGAATAGCCACTATCATAACCTCCACCCTGCCAATCGGCAAGGAAATCAGCACCAAAAGAAACGATGACATCGGCTTTTTCAAAATTATAATCAGCCAATGCCCTCTCCCCATATTTAGCTTCAAATGCGGATAAGGCCGCCTCTTCTGAAATTGCATCATAGGTAACATGGTTTACCTCACCATACATTTCTTTGAATTCAGAAATCAACTTTGTAGTTGAGGGACTAGCATAAGTTTGGGTCAATAAAGCTATCTGCTTGCCAGACGCCTTTAATCCATTCAATTTGGCCTTAACATCACTATCCAAAGTAGTCCACTCAACTGGCTCGCCATCTTTAAGGGGTCCTTGCAATCTGGTACTATCATATAAAGACAATACTGAACCTTGAACACGTGCGTTTGCAGCCCCGTTTACTTTGGCATCGGTGTTATTTTCAATCTTAATTGGTCTACCTTCCCGCGTTTTCACCAAGATACTGGCAAAGTCAAAACCATTGGCAATGGTTGTTGCATAATAATTGGCCACACCCGGTACGATATTATCTGGCTGAATTACATAAGGAATGGATTTATTGACAGGGCCTTCGCATGCCGCCATAGCAGCTGCTGCTGTACTAAAACCAACGTATTTAAGAAAATCCCTTCGATTTGTATTTGTTGACGACAATTGCTCCTTGTCACCTAAAAACTCATCTACAGGAATTTCTTGAACAAATTCATTCTGTCTTAGCGTCTCAACAATGGAATCGTTCGGATTTAGTTCCGCTTCACTTTTCCAATATTTTTTGTTTGATGCCATACGATATATCTGTAATTAGCTACTTTAAATTTTTATTAATAATGACATTTTCCACATTCCAATCCACCCATTTGGGCAACTGTTAGTTGGTTAACCCCGTATTTTTTTGAAAGTTCTTCATGGATTTTTGTGTAATACTCATTGTCTTCCACGTTGACATTGGTTTCTCTATGGCAATTGATACACCACCCCATTGTCAAAGGAGAATATTGCGAAAGGATTTCCATTTCCTCAACTGGTCCATGACAGGTTTGACATTCAATTCCTGCAACAGAAACATGTTGTGAATGGTTGAAATAGGCAAAATCTGGAAGGTTGTGCACCCGTACCCATTCCACAGGTTGGGTTTCCCCAGTATATTTCTGGTTTTCCTCATCCCAACCTACAGCTTTATACAATTTCTTGATTTCGCCGGTATAGAACTCATTGGTATACCCATTGGCCAAATCTTCTTGGGAAGGTCCTTCAGGATTTCCTTGATACTCATAAATAGATTTGTGGCAATTCATGCAAACATTCAAGGATGGGATACCCGAATGCTTTGAAACCCTAGCAGAAGAGTGACAATATTTACATTCTATCTTGTTGTCGCCAGCATGTACTTTGTGTGAGTAATGAATAGGTTGAATTGGGGCATACCCTTGGTCAATACCTATCTGCATCATCCATCCATATGCAAAATATGCAGCGGCAAGTAATAGGAAAATAGAGAATACCAAAACTAAAAATTGATTCTGCGCGAACGCCTTCCATATGGGCAATCCTTTTTCAGCTTTCTCCCTTTCCAATTCAACGCCATTGGCGATGGCAATTCTTTTCAAGGTTCGTTGTACCAAAACCAGCATCATGATCAGCAATGCAAATACTATTAACAGTGCACCCAATATCAATTCATTGGAAATCCCAGAAGATTTACCGCCGTCTCCTTCTGCAATCAATGCTTCAGCAGCTGCGACAGGAGCTGGGGGAGGTGCTGCGGTATATGCCAAAATATCATCAATATCAGTATTCGACAACGTTGGAAAAGCGGTCATCAATGCCTGATTATACTCATTATAAATCTTATTCGCATAAACATCACCATCCTTGATCATGCCCGAACTATTCTTGATCCATGCATAGAGCCATTCGCGATCTAATCCTTCTTCCTCACTTAGACGGGATTCAACATTAGCCAAAGCCGGGCCAGTCATTTTTCGATTCAACGCGTGACAAGCTGCACAATTTTGATTAAAAAGCGTCTTACCCTTTACAGGATCCCCAGAGGAATCTGCAGCGGTCTCCTCTTGTACTGCTACCGTAGCGACTTCATCTTGTGCAAAAACAGAAATGGAAAAAAGTAGTAAAACTACTAGACTAATACCTAAAACTTTGGAAATTTGATTGCGGTAAATTACCTTTTTCATATATAGAATATTTCAATCGAAATTTTGGCACGGTTATTACTATAATAAGGGCAAACACAATCTAGGAGCCGTACCTGAATCGAAGGCAAAAATACGGATTAGACTTTATTTGCAAAATGTTAAGGTATTGATAATTATAATTTATAATTGTTCTAAATAAGGGCAAAAAGTCTTCAATAGTTTATAAAAATTTACTTTTGTATTAATGAATGTTAACTTGAACAAGAATATCATGAAATCACTAGGAGTTATTACCTTTCTAGCTTTATCAACCTCTTTGTGCCTTGCCCAGGAAGGGCAAGTGGATATTCAACAGGATGAAAGAATAAATGACTTACTGGCCATTTACAAATCATCCAATGAAAGCCACGAATACTATAGAATTCAAGTCGGTTTTGGATCTTATGCCAAAGCACAATCGATAAAGGAAAATGTTGAAATTGATTTCCCGGGCTTGTTTTCAAAAATAGACTTTGATTCGCCTACCTATCGCGTAAGATTAGGCCGATTTAAAACCAAACTTGAAGCCGAACGAAAATTCAAGGAGGTTAGGATTAAATATCCCGATGCGATGTTATTAAAACCAAAAAAATCGACCTGAGAAAGTCGATTTTTTTTTGTCCGGTTCTTATATCTATTTTGATTTCAATTTCTTCTTGACCGCTACTTCTTGGAAAGCCTCAACGATATCCAATTCCCTGATATCATTGTAATTTTTTATCTGCAGACCACAATCATAACCTTTCGATACTTCTTTCACATCATCCTTGAAACGTTTTAACGAGGCCAATTCACCGGTATAGATAACTACACCATCGCGAATTAATCGGATATTGGAATTACGGAAAATCTTGCCATTGGTGACCATACAACCTGCGATCGTTCCAATTTTAGATATTTTGAATGTCTCTCGAATTTCTGCGGTACCGGTAATTTCTTCTTTCATCTCTGGAGAGAGCATACCTTCCATTGCATCCTTAAGGTCATTTATGGCATCATAAATAATCGAATACATTCTGATATCTATTTCCTCTTTATCGGCAACCATTCGTGCATTACCCATTGGTCTAACATTAAAGCCAATAATAACGGCATCTGACGCCGAGGCCAAAAGCACATCGGATTCTGTAATTGGCCCAACCCCTTTATGTATGATATTAACCTGGATCTCTTCTGTGGATAATTTCTGGAAAGAATCTGTCAATGCCTCTACAGACCCATCAACATCACCCTTAAGGATAATGTTCAATTCTTTAAAGTCACCCAGTGCAATACGCCTTCCTATCTCATCTAATGTAATATGACGCTGCGTCCTTACTGACTGCTCTCGCTGCAATTGTGATCTTCGTGTGGCAATTTGCTTCGCTTCACGCTCATCCTCCAATACATTGAACTTATCACCCGCTTGAGGGGCACCATCCAATCCAAGAATTGAAATTGGAGAGGAAGGACCTACTTCGTTGATTTCCTTACCTCTTTCATCATGCATGGCCTTTACTTTACCACTACATGTGCCGGCCAAGACATAGTCGCCAATTTTCAGGGTCCCCGCTTGGACCAAAATTGTGGAGACATAACCCTTACCCTTGTCCAAAAATGCTTCGACCACAGTACCTGAAGCCAATTTATTGGGATTGGCCTTCAGTTCCAAGAGCTCTGCCTCAAGTAATACTTTTTCAAGTAATTCCTTAACACCGTCACCTGTTTTTGCTGAAATATCATGGGATTGGATTTTACCTCCCCAATCTTCAACCAATAAATTCATATTGGCAAGACCTTCCTTAATTTTCTCAGGATTTGCCGTAGGCCTATCTATTTTGTTTATCGCAAAAACTATGGGCACCCCAGCCGCTTGGGCGTGGCTAATAGCCTCCTTGGTCTGGGGCATAATATCATCATCGGCTGCAATTACGATTATGGCAATATCGGTAACTTGGGCACCACGGGCCCGCATTGCAGTAAATGCCTCGTGACCAGGTGTATCAAGGAATGAAATTTTTTGACCATCTGCCAAGGTTACAGCATAGGCGCCAATATGCTGGGTAATACCACCACTCTCACCAGCTATAACGTTCTCTTCACGGATATAGTCGAGTAATGAAGTTTTACCGTGATCCACGTGACCCATTACCGTAACAATTGGTGCCCTGGGCACTAAATCTTCAGGGGCGTCCTCTTCCTCGATAATGCTTTCCTCAATATCGGCAGTAACGAATTCAACATCATAACCAAATTCTTCAGCTACAATTGATAAGGTCTCGGCATCCAATCTTTGATTCATGGTCACCATGATACCCAAAGACATACAAGCAGAGATAATCTCGGTTGTACTCACGTTCATCATCGTTGCAACCTCACTTGCTGTTACGAATTCGGTAACTATTAATGTTTTACTTTCTATTTCTTGCAGTTCCAGGTCAGCTTCGGTCTGTTGTCGATGTTGATCCCTTTTATCACGTCGGTATTTGGCACCCTTTCCTTTTTTGGACTTACCTTGAAGTTTCTCAAGGGTTTCCCTTACTTGCTTTTGTACATCTTCTTCAGAGGGTTCAACCTTGTTTATTGTGGCAAAACGTTTTCCGCCTTTTCTAGCTCCTGGTCCACCGCCTCTACTTGGAGTACCTTTTGCCGGTCCACTTCCAGGACCGCTGACTATTCGTTTTCTTCTTTTCTTTCTATCAGAACTTTCAGTTGTAGGTTTGGGTTCTTCTTTCTTTTTCTTAGGTCTCTTGAATTGGGTAAGGTCAATCTTATCACCTAATATTTTAGGGCCAGAAAGTTTTTTGTATTGGGTTGTGATTTTTTCATCTTCTTTCGGCGTTTCTTCGGTTTCAGTTTTTTTCTTATCCTGAACCTCAGGCTCTGAAACCTTTTTACCCTTATCTACTTTATCCTTATCTACAGGTGGCACAACCTCCTCGACAACCTCAACCTTTTTCTCCTCAGGAACTACTTTGACTTTTTTCTTTGGGTCTAAATCTATCTTACCAACAGTTTTAGGCCCCGTCAATTCGACCTTGGCCTTGATAACACGTCCGGCAGATTCAGCTCTTTTTTCACGCGCCAATCTGCGTTCTTCCTGCTCTTGCTCCAACTGCAATCTAATGGCTTCTTTCTCTTTTCGTTTTTCTTCCCCTACTTCCTGAGAGGCAACCCTCTTACTCATATCGGTCTGAAACTCATCCAAAAGTACTTGATGCACCTCCTCCGATATTTTCGTAGTGGGTCTTGCCTCAACATCATGACCTTGAGCCTTGAGAAAATCAACTGCCCTGTCCAAAGAAATATTGAGTTCCCTCAAAACTTTATTAAGCCTTATTGTCGCATTATCTGCCATAAATACTAATTCCTAATTCTATAAACTGCTGCTAATATATAGCTAATCTTCTAATTCTTCCTTGAGTATACGTACAACTTCAGAAATTGTTTCTTCCTCCAAATCAGTTCTCTTTACAAGATCATCAACATCTTGCTCCAATACACTTCGTGCCGTATCCATGCCTATTTTCTTGAACTCCTCAATTATCCAAGCATCGATTTCATCGGAGAACTCGGTCAGCTCAACATCTTCTTCGACCCCTTCCCGGAATACATCAATTTCATACCCTGTGAGTTGGCCGGCCAATCTAATGTTATGACCCCCTCTACCAATGGCCTTGGAAACTTCCTCGGGTCTTAAGTACACCTGAGCGGTCATTTTCTCATCGTTTAATTTCACCGATGAGACCCTTGCAGGGCTCAAAGCCCTTGTTACCAATAACTGAGGATTGTTCGTCCAGTTGATAACATCAATATTCTCATTCCCTAATTCCCTTACTATACCATGTATACGAGACCCTTTCATACCAACACAGGCTCCGACCGGATCAATACGATCATCATAAGAATCAACAGCTACTTTGGCCTTCTCACCTGGGATACGTACCGCTTTTTTTATGGTAATCAATCCATCGAATACTTCCGGTATTTCCTGGAAGAAAAGTTGTTCCAAAAATCGTGGGGAGCTTCTAGACATTATTATGGATGGCTTGTTGCCTTTAAGCTCAACACTTTCAATAATACCCCTCACATTATCGCCTTTTCTAAAAAAGTCAGAGGGGATCTGGCGGTCTTTTGGTAAAATGATCTCGTTTCCCTCATCATCCAACAAGATAACCGCTTTGTGCCTAATATGATGGACTTCAGCAGTATAAATCTCGCCCTCTAAGTCCTTAAATTGCTTATAAATGGTCGTATTATCATGTTCATGGATTTTGGAGATCAGGTTTTGGCGTAGCGCCAGGATTGCCCTTCTCCCTAAATCAATGAGCTTTACTTCTTCTGAAACATCCTCGCCAACTTCAAAATCGGGTTCAATTTTACGTGCTTCCGAAAGTGATATCTCCTCATTAGGTTCCTCTACTTCGCCATCCTCAACAACAATGCGGTTTCTCCAAATTTCCAAATCACCCTTATCTGGATTGATAATGATATCAAAATTCTCATCAGAGCCGAATTTCTTTTTGAGTGCATTCCTAAAAACATCTTCCAAAATAGCCATTAGGGTTACTCTATCAATGAACTTATCGTCCTTAAATTCCGAGAAAGATTCAATCAGCGCAATATTTTCCATCTTTATACTACTATTAAAATTTTAATACAACTTTTGCTTCCTTAATATCAGAAAAAATAATCTCCTTCTTCTTCTGAACGGTAGTCTTCCCTTTTCCTATAGGCTTGGGCTCTCTCACTTTCCATTCAAGGATAATACCCTTATCATCTGCACCCGTAAGATTACCTTCATAAACATCCTCAGATGTCTGCACCTTGAGTTTTCTACCAATGTTCTTTTTATACTGTCTGGGATCAACCATTGGGGCCGCAGCGCCAGCCGAAGTCACAGTCAATGAGAAATCCTCTTCTTCCCTGTCCAATTTATGCTCTATCGCCCTACTCACCCTTATGCAATCCTGTACACTCACCCCTTCGTCACCATCCAAAACCACATGAATGCTATTGTCGGCACCTACGGAATAATCAATCAAAAAAAGCGATTCATCCTGGCTTAATGCCTCTTTCAAAAGTATCTTGACTTTCTCTTTCAACATAACATTTGGTAATAAAAGAGGGGACATATTGTCCCCTCATGAATACCTTGATATCCTTTCAGTGGCACAAATATACAACATTTTTACAATCCACGACAAGCTTGTATTCAAGATGTGCTGTCTAAATAAAGGTGTTGGTGATAAGTAATATTTAAATGTTATTTTAGTTAATAACATCAACAACCAATTTATTATGGAAATTTTCACCTCATATAACCTAATAATCGAAGCATCGATTATTGTAATTCTGTCTTTCTGGTTTAATGGAATCTCGAAAAAGACGAATATCCCATCAGTATTAATGCTCATTGTCCTAGGGATAATACTTCAATACGTATTGGGATATTTTGTGCCTGATAAACCTGAATTTGATAAAGCCCTAGAAGTCCTTGGCATTATTGGCCTAATTATGATCGTACTTGAAGCTGCCCTGGAACTTGAACTTAAAAAAGAAAAAATAATTCCAATTTTAAAGGCTATGGCCATTGCTCTGATTGGCCTTGTTGGCTCAGCCTGGGTTGCAGCACTTATCATGCACCAGTTCATCCCTGATATGACCATGCAATCGGCCTGGCTGTATGCAACGCCATTGTCAATTTTATCAAGTGCCATTATTATTCCAAGTGTAAGTGGACTATCGGAGACAAAAAAGGAGTTCCATATTTACGAAAGCACCTTTTCAGACATTATGGGTATTATGATGTTCTACTTTTTAATTGGCGGTTTAAACCCTGCCGAGGATTCCGGTGTTTCGGGATTTGCGATAAATCTTTTGATTACGATCGTCTTAGCCTTAGCGGCCAGTTATGCAATAATCCTTATTTTTCAACGTATCAAGAGTCCTGCTAAATTGTTTTTATTAATTGCCGTGCTCCTATTATTATATGCCATTGGGAAAAAATTGCACCTTTCTTCCTTAATCATCATTTTAATTTTCGGACTGGTAATTGCCAATGTAAAACTCTTCTTCCCTGGTAAATTCGGTACTTTTTTAGAAAAGGAAAAGGTCAACCAAATTTACCATGAGTTACATATCATTACCTTGGAAACGGCATTTATAGTGCGCACCTTTTTCTTTGTGATTTTCGGCCTTACGATTGTCATGTCCTCCTTGGCCAGTCTTAGTGTGGCACTAGTGAGTCTTTTGATCATTGCTTCTATTTATGGCATACGTTTTATAATACTCCGTACATTTTTCGGAAGTAATATTATGCCCCAATTATTCATTGCACCACGTGGATTGATAACGGTCCTTTTATTCTACGCCATACCCAAAGAGGCTCAGTTAGCCACCTTTGAATCGGGCATCTTGTTATTTGTGATCATTGGAACTAGTTTGATCATGACATGGGCCATGATCAAAGAGGGCAAAAAAATGGAAAGCCTTCTGGATGAGGATTTGGTAGACGATAATATAATGGATATTGAAACTGAAGAAACCAAAGCGATTGATTTGAATATTACCAAAGCAATCGATGATAGCATTGAAGGTTTGGACACTTTGGACAATGACAGTGAATTGTCGAATGAGTAACCACTGAGGGTTGAAAAAAATAACTGTTTACTTGGGAGCTAAAGGATTATCCCACTGCCAAGGATCACCTCTTCCATTGAGCCCGAAATAGGCCTCCCAACCTAGTTTTTTCCAAATAAAAATCCCAGTATAAACCGGGATTGTCCAACTTCGTTGGCCTACTAGGACTC
>JAHHKH010000016.1 GCA_018679695.1 Maribacter sp. | reverse complement strand
GGAATATTCTAGATCCACAAAGGTAAATCCCATTTCATCAATGGGGGAGAAATCATCTTCCCATTTTTTATTTTTTATGTTTATGGTCCCATTTGCCGTAAATAACATTCCGTTTCGGGCATTCCTTGTAGGCATAACACAATCGAACATATCTATTCCCAGGGCAATATTTTCCAAAATATTTATGGGGGTTCCGACTCCCATCAAATACCTGGGTTTGTCTGCAGGCAAGATATCACATACCACTTCGGTCATTGCGTACATTTCCTCGGCGGGTTCTCCTACCGAAAGCCCTCCAATGGCATTTCCTTCAGCAGCTGCATTGGCAACATATTCAGCGGACTGCTTTCGCAGATCTTTATACGTAGAGCCCTGAACAATAGGGAAAAAAGATTGGGAATAATCATAGGTAAACGGTGTTTTCTTAAGATGGGAGATACAGCGATCCAACCACCTATGGGTCATGTGCATAGAACGTTTCGCATAATTATAATCGCAAGGATAGGGCGTGCATTCATCAAATGCCATAATAATATCGGCACCTATTACCCTTTGGATTTCCATTACATTTTCTGGAGTGAACATATGCATGGAACCATCTATATGCGATTTGAACTTTACACCCTCTTCTTTGATTTTTCTATTTGCTGAGAGGGAATAAACTTGATAACCCCCACTATCGGTCAATATATTCCTATCCCAGCCCATAAACTTATGTAAACCACCGGCTTGATGTAATATCCGGGTTTTAGGTCTAAGGAACAGATGGTAGGTATTTCCAAGTATTATATCAGGATTTATCTCTTCTTTCAGCTCCTTTTGATGTACCCCTTTGACCGACGCAACCGTTCCAACAGGCATAAAAATTGGTGTTTCGATAACCCCATGATCCGTAACCATTTTACCTGCACGGGCTTTGCTTTGAGCGTCTGTATGTTCTAAAGTAAATTGCAAATTGGTGTTTAAAGTCGCAAATATAATCAACTGCCATGCATAAAGTCCTTAACAAAAAAATAAAGTTTAGGCACGCACTTATCTAAGTACTTTAACCTGTAGCTTCTTATTTATTTACCAAAACGATGCACCAGGGTATACAACAAACAATCTTCAATTGCAGGAAAGGGGCAATAAAGTAATTACAGCGTCGTTCTTTGAGTAGTGAGTACAAATTTAGCGTGGTATTGTTTTTGATGCCCGTTGTCAATTAAATACGAACACATTATGAAAAGAACAATTTTAATGGCAGTTTTTGCTTTAGGAAGCTTAACTGCAGTTGCACAGAGCGATTCAGGTTTCGGCATAAGAGCCGGACTAAACTACAACCAAAATGGTGATCTGAGTTTTAGGCAGGTACAATCCGCAGGTGAAGATCTAATTTCCGGCTCAGATGGTAAGGTAGGTTTCCATGTTGGGGTTTTTGGTAAATTGGATTTTCCAAAAATCTATTTGAAACCAGAATTGGTTTACACAAAAACAAAAAGTAGTTATGACGTTGAAGGTGGAACCAATGACTATGATATTTCAAAATTGGACCTCCCGGTTCTTTTGGGGTATAAAATAATTGGACCGCTACATATTTTTGCAGGACCTGCATTTCAGTATACATTAAGCAATGATCTAGAAGATCTTCAAGTAGAGGATGTACAAAACAGCTTTACCGTAGGGGCCAACTTTGGCGTTGGGCTAAATCTTGGGAATATAGGTGTGGATGTGCGTTATGAAAGGGGATTCTCGGAAAATGAGGCTAATTTTATTGGGGACAATATCGCGGATATCTCAGGTCGTGTAGATTCAAGGCCCTCACAAATCATATTTGCACTTTCATTGAAATTATAATGGTATTCTAATCAATACACTAAAAAAAGCCCTGACACAACCGTCCGGGCTTTTTGCTTTTTTGTAGGCTTCATCGAAGGCGCTTAACTGTCGCTATCCAAGTGATCATCAATTTGATCTCCATCAGTATCCCTGAACGTTACATTGCCTTCTTCGTCAATATCAATTTCTTCTATTGTCGGAGTACCATCGCCATCATCATCGGGATCCAAGAAATTCGCGAATAATGCGCCGAAATTTTCCATTTCCTGATCTTCGTCAGTATTATCATTGTATAAATACCCATCCATGTCTACATCTTCCAAAATAGAGGGTATACCATCCCGGTCATGATCTGTGTCGTTCATGGTAAACAAATCTACCTTGAATATCAATGGCGCATAGACCGGAATAGCACCTCTACTCACATTAAAATATCCTAATCCCGAAGGCAGTACCATTAATCCTATCCCATAATCCTCAACCCTGAAAGAGCCATCCGGGTTTACCACAACATCCCCACCGGTCTTAAAATTAGGCATTGCCTCGGCAAAACCCCGTGCCGCTCCTGGCCCTTGAATTTGCGCCAAATCAAACCATACCGGTGCACTGAGCGATCCATCGAAAACGGTCCCGTCTAAAAGAGATCCTTCATATCTTACGAAAGTTGAATCGGCCACCGACGGACTTGGTCCGCTACCTACTTCAACCTCTAAATAGTAATATTTATGTAGTGCAGTTTCGGATTCATCCAATCCGAATGCCTCGGAAGAAACCGATATCTCCTTCGAGAGCATTTGATCTATTAGCGGGGTTTTATCTGCATTATCCCCAGCAATCGAATCTATTTTTATCCTAAAATCAAAGTCCGGTGGTGGAGCATCAAATTCTTCGTAATTATAGAAATGTGTCTGTAAAAACTCCCTTATTTTAGCGTCATCCTCAGCCGAAGTTTCCGCTAATGTTTGTGGAGGGACTAAAATCAAATCATCTTCAACATCATCATTTTTACAAGATCCTAAGAGGGCTATAAAAAGAACCAGCAATAATACATTTTTCATTTTCATGAATTAGCAATTAAAGGCCGCAAGATACAATTTTCCGTATTTTTGTGGAGCTACTTAACAAAGATTTTTGATTGTTTATGCGTATCGATAAATACTTATGGCATACCCGTTATTTCAAGACACGGAATATTGCTTCAACTGCCTGCAAAAAGGGGCAAGTAAAAATAAACGGACAGGTTGTGAAGTCATCACGTGATGTTTATCCGATGGATAAAATTATCCTTCGTAAGAACCAGATAAATTACGAATTGCTTGTTTTGGATCTACCAAAAAGCCGGGTTGGTGCAAAATTGGTCGATATCTACCGAAAGGACACTAC
Source organism: Maribacter sp. (assembly GCA_018679695.1). Classification (GTDB taxonomy): domain Bacteria; phylum Bacteroidota; class Bacteroidia; order Flavobacteriales; family Flavobacteriaceae; genus Maribacter_A. The sequence continues at coordinate 2,219 of JAHHKH010000016.1, read as the reverse complement.
CCCTAAAGAAGCCTTTGAAAATCAAGGGTTATTGCAATACTCCAAGTCGTACTATCGTAAAAAAGGTGCGGGCAGACCTACTAAAAAAGACCGCAGGGAAATTGATGATTATTTAGATGATGAGGCTGAATAAAAAGTTTTGGGACGACAAATACGCTGAAAACAAATTAGGTTGGGATATTGGTTACGTTTCAACCCCCATCAAAGTATATATTGATCAATTAACCAATAAGAATATAAAAATTCTTATTCCTGGTGCCGGGAATGGTTATGAAGTGGAATATTTATTTAGTAAGGGATTCACCAATATCCATGTAATTGATATCGCATTACAACCTTTAAGGAATTTAAAAAAAAGAATTCCGTCTTTTCCTGAAAATCAATTGCTCCATTTGGACTTTTTTGATTTAAAGGAAGTTCAATTCGATTTAATCCTGGAACAAACCTTTTTTTGCGCCTTAGATCCAATGTTAAGGCAAGCCTATGTTTCTAAAATGAACAATATTCTTGCCCCCGGAGGAAAATTAGTTGGCCTTTTCTTTGATTTCCCGCTTTCCGAAGAGGGGCCGCCCTTTGGAGGTAGTGAAAAAGAATATCGGCAATTATTCGAGCAACAATTTAACATCAGGATTCTTGAAAAAACATATAATTCAATCAAACCCCGGAAAGGTATTGAACTGTTCTTTATCTTTGAAAAGTTAACTTAAGGAGTCATGCAGAACAAAATACTGTCACACCAGAAAATACAGCATAAAATACGCCGGATTGCTTATCAAATTTACGAGGCCAACGTCTCCGAAAAGGAAATCGTCATTGCCGGCATTGAAGGCGGTGGTTTAAAATTTGCTAAAAAAATACAGCATGTACTAAGGAATATTACAAATGCCAAAATCACATTGTGTAAGGTAAGCATGAACAAAAGCAATCCTTTGGACAGCGAAGTGCAAACTTCAATCCCGGAAGCTGAATATAAAAACAAATCGATTGTTTTGGTAGATGACGTACTCAATTCGGGAACCACTTTGATTTATGGTGTCCACCACTTTTTAAGAACCCCCGTAAAGCAATTGAAAACAGCGGTTTTGGTCAATAGAAACCACAAGAAATATCCAGTAAAGGCTGACTATAAGGGCATATCGTTATCCACATCGCTTCACATGCATGTACATGTGAAATTTCAGGCTAAAAATGATATGGTCTATTTAGACTAAGAGCGCTTCTATATCCGAAACGAGTATGTCCAAACTCTTTTTATCACAATGAATAGTGTGATGCGCTTTCGAATAAAAATAACTTCTCTCAAACAAATGTTTACCAATAAATTCAGGTAATTCCCCATTGGGAATGTTCGCAATTAACGGACGATGCTCTTTCTCTGGAAGCAATCTTTGAATAAGTCCATTTATTGAAACGTTCAAATAAAAAACATTGGGAGTAGTTTCCAAAATGGCATTCATGTTTTCACCATAGCAAGGAGTCCCACCGCCAGTTGAGAGCACTAAATTAGATTTAGATTCCAATATTTCATTAAGGTATCCAAATTCTTTTTTCCTGAAATAAACTTCCCCTTTTAGCTGAAAAATATCCTTGATATTCATCTCCTCGCGAGATTCAATATAATCATCAAGATCAATGAATTCATGGCCTAAATTCTTGGCAAGCATTTTGCCAATTACAGATTTACCGCTACCCATGTATCCCACCAAGACTATTTTCACTATTTACTATTTAAGAGGAAATGATTGAATTGTAATTGATTTCAAAGAAAACCAAAATTTCTATAAAAATAGACTTGTTAAATAAATTAATGATCTTATATTTGCACCCGCCTACGCAATCTGAGACAGTTGTTTTGGCAAGCAGACGATAAAAATGACCTGGTAGCTCAGTTGGTAGAGCATCTCCCTTTTAAGGAGAGGGTCCTGGGTTCGAGCCCCAGCCAGGTCACCAGAGAAAGTAAAACCCACCGATTTGGTGGGTTTTTATTTTGGAGGAAATCCAAGCTCGCTTGAGATTTCCGGAGAAATATAAAACGGCAAGCCTCAGCTTGCGTGGTTTTGCTTTTTGACCTTGGGAGGGTTGGGTCCAACAAGCGCAGCGAAGTTAACCCCAGCCAGGTCACCAGAGAAAGTAAAACCCACCAAATGGTGGGTTTTATATATAAATCTATAGTTTACCGTTTTAGTACGTAATAGTGCCTTCAAGATCCCAAGTAGAAC